>JANRLM010000011.1 GCA_033762595.1 Rickettsiales bacterium | reverse complement strand
GCCTATGAAGCCCTAAACAACGCTGGTGATAGCAACTCAAAATTAATCGTAATTTTGAATGATAATGATATGTCAATCGCACCCCCAACTGGTGCGATGCGGGCTTATCTTGCGAAATTAATATCAGGCAAAACCTATAATACATTCAAAAAATTTGCATTAAAAGCAGTGAAACATCTGCCAAATTATTTTGAAAGAGCGGTTAAAAAAACTGAGCAAATTGCAAAAGATGTTGTGGTTGGCGGCAATTTTTTTGAGGAAATGGGCTTTGATTATATCGGCCCACTAGATGGCCATAATTTGGATCATCTGTTGCCAGTTTTGCGTAACATCAAAAAATCAAAAGATAAAAAGCCATATTTAATTCATGTGGTTACTGAAAAGGGCTATGGCTTTGAATCTCCGGAGGCTTCATCTGAAAAATTTCACGCAGTTCGCAAATTTGATGTTGAAACAAAAGTGCAATCAAAAGCAACGCAAGGGGTAAAAACTTACACTGAGATTTTTGCTGATACTCTTATAAAAATTGCAAAAAATGATGAGAAGATTTTAGCAATAACCGCCGCAATGCCAAGCGGAACTGGCTTAAATAAATTCGGCAAAGAATTTCCAGAAAGAACTTTTGATGTAGGTATTGCCGAGCAACACGCCGTAACATTCGCGGCAGGGTTAGCGTTTGAGGGTTACAAACCTTTCTGTGCAATTTATTCAACCTTTCTGCAAAGGGCTTATGACCAAGTTATTCACGATGTTGCAATCCAAAATTTACCTGTGAAATTTGCGTTAGATAGGGCAGGGCTTGTTGGTGCTGATGGTGCAACGCACGCTGGTAGCTTTGATGTAGCGTATCTTGGTTGCCTGCCAAATTTTGTTCTAATGGCTTCTTCTGATGAAATTGAGCTTGCGAAAATGATTGTAACGGCGGCAAATCATAATTCTTCACCCATCGCATTTCGTTTTCCTAGAGGTGAGGGTTTAGGGTTAGAAATTCCTGAAAATCTTGAACCACTTGAAATCGGCAAGGGTAGGGTGGTTTGGGATAATCAATCACCTGATGTAACAATAATTTCATATGGTGCGAGGCTTCAAGAAGTTAAGATTGCCTCAGAAAATTTAGAAAAACAAAATATTAAAACTGCAATTATTGATGCAAGATTTGCAAAGCCATTAGATGAAAATTTAATCAGAGAATTTGCTAAAAAATCAAAATTGATTGTAACTATTGAGGAAGGCTCAGTTGGTGGTTTTGGCTCATTCGTTGCAAAATTTTTAACCGATAATGATTTAATAAATGATAAAACCAAATTCCGCTCAATGGTGCTTCCTGATTTATTCCTAGACCACGACGATCCTTATAATATGTATGAAAAAGCAAACCTAAACGCAAAACATATTGAGGAATTGGTGAGGGGGTTCAATTCAAAATAACTTTAAGCTGAAGAAACTTTGTCAATAAAATTTGAAAATAGGTAAAATATAGTTTAATAATTAAGTTGAATTTATAATTTAGCCCTTTGCGTTCATTTCTATTTTTTACATTTTTTCTATGCATTTCAATGGTTTGCTATGCTGAAAGCAAGCCAAAATCGCAAACGCAAAGCCATAAAGAAAAATCACCCTTTGAAGCCGGAAAAACAGGCGTTGAGACTAAAATTGTGAAAAAGCCAGTTGTAAATAAGGCGATAAATAATCTTCCTACACCAAAATCATTAAAGGCTGAAGTTAAAACTGCCCCTAAAATTCAATCTATTTCACAGGAGTCTCTAAAAAAATTATCTCTGCCAATGCCAACAAGCCTCTCAACAATATATAGAAAAGTTGAGGAAAATGCCCAAGTTAGAATTGAAAATTATGTCAAAAAAACTGAAGAAATTATTGAAAGGGTAAAGCCTAAAACTAATATTCAACTTCAGCAAGAATCGCCTCAAAAAACTGATTCTGGGTCTGTTTTTGATCTTGTAAATAAATATAACGTTCCGCTAGAGCGTTTTGTAAAAGCTAAGCCAGAAAATAAAATTGTGAATAATTCAATTCAGCAAAAGCCAATTACAATGCCAATTATATCGCAACAAAAAATTATTACGCCACAAGTTGCTGATAGAATAACGCTTTCAGCACTTCCTTCAAAGCCAATTATTAAAAAGGCTCGTAAGGCTGTTGTGGTGATTGATCCCGGCCATGGTGGTAAAGACCCCGGTGCAACTGGCAAACTTGGAAATCGTGAAAAGAATATTGTTTTAGCTTATTCTCGTGCTTTAAGAGATGAGTTAAATCGCACGGGAAAATATATTGTCAAAATGACAAGGGATAATGATAGTTTTGTGCCTTTGCCTGACAGGGTAAAAATTGCTCGCCGAAGTGGTGGTGATATTCTGATTTCTATTCACGCTGATTCCAACCCTAATAAAGAAGTGCGAGGCTTTTCAATCTATACTATTTCTAAAGATAGGGCGGAAAGAGAAGCAAGAAAATTACTAGAAAAATCTGAGTATGAGGAGATTATAAGGGGTGTTCCACTTAAAGGAAAATCAAGAGATGTGAAGGAGGCATTGATATTTATTTCACAGAATGAAACGAAAGATATTTCAGATGAATTATCAAGAATTCTTGCAAAAAATATGGGCAAAAAAGCAAAGCCTCTACCAAAATCTAATCGGGAGGCAAGCCTTGCAGTTCTTACTGGTGCAGATATTCCATCAGTATTGTTAGAGCTTGGATATATGAGTAATATTTATGAAGAGAGGCTTCTTGCAACCGCTCAACATAAGCAGAAAGTAGTTTCTTCAATAGTTGCTGCGATCGATGAATATTTCAGAACTTATAATTATCTATTGGAGTGATATGAGCAACCTCGCAATTTCAATTTCTGATTTGAGGAAAATTTATTCTTCAAAAATTTCTAAGGAGCAAAAAGAAGCCTTAAAAAATATCTCTCTTGATATTGAAAAAGGACAGATTTTTGGGCTTCTTGGGCCTAATGGGGCGGGTAAATCTACGCTTATTAATATCATTGCAGGGCTTGTGAATAAAACTTCAGGCAAAGTTTTGGTGAATGGAATTGACCTTGATAAACAGCCAGAAAAACTTCGTGCGAATATAGGCATAGTGCCGCAAGAAGTTGTAATTGACCCATTTTTCAATGTTTATGATACTCTGGAATATTACGCTGGCTATTACGGAATTCGCAAAAAAGATAGGCGAACTGACGAAATTCTAAAAGCACTTTCACTAGAAGATAAAAAAGATTTCAACCCACGCAGGCTTTCAGGTGGTATGAAACGAAGGCTTTTAGTCGCAAAAGCACTGGTGCATAATCCGCCGATTATAATTCTTGATGAGCCAACTGCTGGCGTTGATGTTGAACTACGAAGCCAACTTTGGGAGTATGTTCGCAAACTTAATAAAGAAGGCACAACTATTTTGCTTACAACCCATTATTTGGAAGAAGCCGAGCAATTATGCGATAAAATTGCGGTTATAAATAAGGGTGAAATTATCGCAAATGATACAACAAAAAATCTAAAAGATAAGCTTGGCATTAAAAAAATATTTTTTCATTTCTCTGAAAAGCTTGAAAGTAATAATATTTTAGAGGGTTATGAGGTTATAAATAATGGTCTTGGAATTTGTATAACATATAAAAAAGATGATTTTCAATTAGATAAAATCATCAACCAAATTCAAAATCTAGGTGCAAAAATTAAAGATGTAAAAACTGAGGAATCTAATCTAGAAGATATTTTCAAAACTTTAGTTAAGGCTGCATAATTTATGATAAGTTATAGAGATTGGAATCCGAGGCTAGATAATGGCGATAAAACTTTAGAAGAGGTTAGAAAAACTTTGCCTGCCAACAGCCCCGAAGATATCAGCCAAATAGTAAAATTATTTGAAAATCCAAAATCACCATTCGCCTTAAAAGGTGCGGTTAACCTAGAACGCCACGATTGTATTCATATAGTTTTAGGTCGCGGTTTATTGCCACAAGATGAAGCTTTTGTAATCGGTTTTACCATGGGGACTTCAAAAAACATTAAGAAATATGAGGAGTTTATTTTCAAAACTGCCTCAATGTTTTTGTATCCAAAAAAATATCGTTTCTCAAGAAGGCATATGAAGGCTTATGATTTAGGGCTTGAATATGGCAAAAAATCAAAGGTTGAGAAGATTTATGAATTTCCTTTTGAAAAATATAACAAGGTTAAATTATCCGAAATTAGAAATAAAATCGGCATAAATATTGATGAGCTTAAAAAAATTTATCGCAGAGAGCAAGAAATTCTGCCAAATACAAAATCAAGTCTAAGGTTAGATGTGGGGTAGTTTTCTCGGAAGTATTCATTAATCATAGATTTAAGCTCCTTAACCGCAGATTGTCACCCCGCATTTATTGCGGGGTTAAATGTTGAAAATATTGCCAAACCTATGTTTTAATTTTGCAGTATAGTTTACCCCGCAATAAATGCGGGTGACACTCAAGGGAAAAAACATTGGTAGATATAAAAATCACTCACTTTTTCTACTTCAGCAACTCTAAATTTCCGCCGATGGCTGCGGTATTTTCAGTGATGGTGAATTCTTCTGCGAATCGCTTGATATAATTCACGCCACCTGCTTTAGGGCCTGTGCCAGAGAGATTTGCGCCACCAAATGGGTGGGTTTCAACCACTGCACCAATCATACTTCGGTTAATGTAAATATTACCAGCGTGAATGCGGGAAGTTACATATTTTATATAATCTTGAATTCGGCTTTGAATGCCGAATGTAAGGCCATAACCTGTGGAGTTAATTTCAGAAATAATTTTGTCAGTATCCTCTTTTTTGAATTTTATGAGGTGCAAAATTGGGCCAAAATTCTCTTTTTCTAAAACGGAAATTGAAGGAATTTCAATAATGGTTGGTTGTATTAAGAACTCCTTTTCATCCCCGTGAAAACGGGGATCAATAGATTCCCGCTTTTGCGGGAATGAATTAGAAATTGTAGCTATATGTTTCTCTAAATTTTCCTTCGCTTTAGCGTCAATCACAGGTGGAATTTCAGTTGAAAAATCTTGCGGATTATTAACTTCAAGCTCTGAAATTGCCTCCTTAAGAAGGGTGAGCATTTTATTATAAATTTCATCCTGAATATAGCAAACTCTGAGTGCTGAACATCTTTGCCCCGCTGAGTGGAAGGCGCTTTCAATGATGTCATCAAGGGTTTTTTCAAGCAGAATAGTGCTATCAATAATCATCGCATTTTGACCGCCAGTTTCTGCAACAAAAGTTGCAATAGCTGAATTTCTTTGTGCTAAATTTTGATTAATATTTCTTGCAGTTTGGGTTGAACCAGTAAATACTACGCCAGCGATTTTTTCTTGAGAAGTAAGTTTTGAGCCAATCTCACAGCCTTTGCCAAGCAATAATTGCAAAGCCGAATTTGGAATTCCCGCTTGATAGGCAAGTTTAACGGCATAATATGCGATTTTTTCTGTTTGCTCGGCAGGCTTTGCGATAACTTGATTTCCAGCGACTAAACAAGCGGAAATCTGCCCTAAAAATATCGCAAGAGGGAAATTCCAAGGGCTGATACAAACGAAAATTCCCTTGCCACGATAATTTGTAATTGTTGCCTCACCAGTGTAAGATTTTGTTTTCGTGGGAGTAAGATTTTTGCGAGCTTCACTAGCGTAAAACCTAAGGAAATCAATCGCTTCACGAATTTCACCAATGCTATCTTTTGCGGTTTTTTTCGCTTCAAAAACTAGAATATTAAAAATTTCTGCAGTGTTTTCTTCCAGTAAATCAGCAAATTTCTCAAGTGAAATACATCTTTCTTCAAGGGTTTTTGATTGCCAATCTTGCTGATTTTTATCTGCAAAATTAATTGCTATTTCAATATTTTCTTGAGATTTGGTTGCAATTTCTTTGCCCGCAAAAAGTGATTTTGCCTCAATAATATTTACAGATTTTTCATTCAAAAAAGATTTTAATTTTTCAGTGTGAATAATATTTCCGAGGCAATAGCCTTTTGAGTTTTTTCTTGGGTTGTAAAGGCTTTCAGGCAGAGGAATAAATTTACCTGTGTAGGTTTTGGTTTCAATTTTTGAAATCGGAGATTTAAGAATTTCATCAAGTGATTTTTCATTATCGGCCACTAAAGAAATGAAGCTATTATTCGCACCATTCTCTAAAATTCTTCTGATTAAATAAGGAAGTAAATCCTCATAAGAGCCAACTGGAGCATAAATTCTACAAGGGAATTTTGAAATCACTTGATTATACAATTCATCTCCCATTCCAAATAATTTTTGGAATTCAAATTTTTCAGTTTTATAACATCTAGCTAATTCTTGAATTGCTGAAACTGAATAGGCACTATGCGTAGCAAATTGTGGATAAATATTTTTGGATTTCATCAATTCCTCTGCACAAACCAGATAAGATAAATCTGTGTGAGATTTTCTGGTGAACACTGGATAGCCTTCCAAGCCGTTCATTTGGGCGTACTTAATTTCACTATCCCAATAAGCACCTTTCACAAGGCGAATTGGAATTATAATATTTTTCTGTTCAGCTAAAGAATTCAAAAATTTTATAGTTCTTAAAGCTCGTTTGCCATAAGCCTGCACTACAAAACCAAGACCATTATAACCAGCAAGGGCAGGGTGATTTATAAGCTCAAGATACAGCAAAAGTGAGACTTCCAAACGCCAAGATTCCTCAGCATCTATTGAAAGCCAAAGATTATTTTCTTTGCATAAAACCGCGATTTTTAAGATTTTTCTAATTAATTCATCTTTGATTTTTTCAAATTTTAGCAATTCATATTTTGGGTGCAAAGCCGAAATTTTAATGGAAATATTAGGGTTTTGAAAGATGTCATCAGATAATTTTCCTTCCCATTTTTCAATTAATTTTTTTGCACCATTAAAATAATTATTGAAGTAAATTTCGGCTTGGCTTTCTGTTCTTGCACCTTCACCGAGCATATCAAATGAGAAATTATAACCATCTTTAGTAAGGCTTTCTGCCTTCTTCAAGGCTTTATCAATATTGTTACCTATCACAAATTTGCCGCCAAGTAACTCAACGGCTTTTTTAAGAGCCTCACGAATGATAGGCTCACTGGCTTTTTCAAGGGAATTATTGAGTTTTCTAACTAATTTATTTTCAACTTTTGTTGGGGAAAGAACCTCCTCACTCAGTAAAAATGCGAAAGAGGAAATATTTAGCATTAAGTCAGAATCTTTTTTGAGATGTTCCTTCCAATTACCTTTTAAGATTTTATCTTTGATTAATTCATCAGCGTTTTTACTATCTGGAATTCTAAGCAAAGCCTCAGCTAAACAGAGGATTGCAACGCCTTCATAAGTATCAAGCGAGAATTCTTTGAGGAAGTTTTCAATGGTAAAACCTGATAGGTTTTCTCTAATATTTTGAACATAAATGCTCGCTTGCTCATAGATTTTCTTGGCTTTTCCTTTATAAAATCCAGCAAGATTGAGATAGTTTGAGATTAACTCATCTTCATCAGTGAATGCAAATTTTGAAATTTCTTTAATTTGTGGGTGCATAAAAATAACTAACTTAATACTAAATAAAAGAGGATTTATCCACCTAATCACCTATTGTCACCCCGCATTTATTGCGGGGTTAACTAGAACAAATTTTCTCACTTCATACCCGCGGAAGCGGGTATCCATTGACATATAGATTCCCGCTGGAGTTTACCCCGTGCTTGACACGGGGCGGGAATGAAAAATGGTGTGGTTGCATAAATTAAGTTCTTTAACCCCGCAATAAATGCGGGGTGACACTTGAGTGGAAAAAATAAAATTCTATAAAATCTAATTTTAATAAACACTTCCAAAATTACCAATTAATTTTTTTGCAAAAATTTTATCTATTGCTATAAATCTATTTGAAATAAAATAAATTAAAAGCAAATGAAGCTAGATAAAGTTAGAAAATATCTTGAAACTAGAATAATAGGGCAAAAAAGCCTTATTGATAATATGTTAGTATGCTTGCTTGCAGGTGGGCATTTGCTGATTGAGGGTATGCCGGGGCTTGCGAAAACTAGCGCTTCAAAATATCTTGCGGAAGCCGTAAATTCAAACTTCAAACGAATTCAATTCACACCTGATTTACTGCCTTCTGACATTACTGGCTCTGATATTTACATCAAAGAAAAAAATTCTTTTGAATTTTGTGCGGGGCCAATTTTCAATAATATAATATTAGCTGATGAAATAAATCGTGCGCCTGCAAAAGTTCAATCTGCACTGCTTGAGGCAATGGGCGAAGGGCAAGTTTCGGTTGGTTTGGAAACTCGGAAACTCCCTGATTTATTTATGGTTATTGCAACGCAAAACCCGATTGATCAAGAGGGAACTTACAATTTGCCAGAAGCTCAACTTGATAGATTTCTTATGAAATCAGTTATAACCTATCCGCTACCTTCTGAAGAACTTGAAATTCTGAGGCTTGCAACCAATAGCAAAAATTCAGAAACTAAATTGAACAAAGCAAACGCTATCACAACTATCCCAGAAATATTAGAGGCTAGGGCTTTGGCGAATGAAATTTTTGTAGATGCAAAAATTGAAAAATATATCGTTTCGCTAGTTACTTGCACTAGAAACCCAACGGATTTTTCTTCAGATTTAGCGAATTTGATTAGGTTTGGGGCTTCTCCAAGGGCATCTATTGCATTAATGAAATGTGCAAAGGCTTTTGCATATTTAGAAGGTAGTGAATTTGTTGCACCGCATCACGTGCAAGCAATCGCATATGAGGTTCTAAGGCATAGAATTCTGCCAAGTTTTGAGGCTGAGGCGGATAATATCTCTAACGATGATATTATTGATAGAGTTCTGCAAGTGGTTGCGGTTGGATAGATGATGCTTTGATGTTTCGAAGAATCGGATCATCGGATAATCGAAGAATCAAAAATATGTTATATCCAAATTTCAAACAGCTAATAAAGTTAGAAAGCCTTGCTAAGCTTATAAAGTTTGGCAATAAATCCAAACCGAGCAGTTTTTCTGCTGCATATAATTCTAGCTTCAAAGGGCAGGGATTAGAGTTTTCAGAGGTTAGAAATTATAATATCGGTGATGATATTCGTAAAATAGATTGGCGGGTTTCAGCCAAACTTGATGATATTTTCATAAAAATTTTCAATGAAGAAAAGCAAAGAAATGTAGTTATCGCAATTGATAAAAATGACTATATGAATTTCGGCACAAGGGGAACTTTCAAAAATATTGTTACCGCTAGAATTGCCAGTATTATTAGCTTTGTAGCTCACAATAATAAAGATAAAATTGGGTTTTACATTTTCGGTAATCAGCAAAATAGATTCAATTATCTTAAGCCTTCTGCTCATAAATTTAACATTTTTAGAGCGTTAAAAATCCTCTGTTCAAAGGAGGATTTTAACCAAAGTTACTCTATAGAAGGGGCGGTTTTTAACCTGAGAAGAATGGGCATTAAACCTGATATTTTGTTTATAATATCTGACTTTAGAAATATCAGTGAAGTATTTGAAAAGAATGTATTTTTACTAGGTGCAAAAACTCAAAAAGTTTTTATTAATATAAGTGATGATAGTGACTTTTTTATTCCCGATGTTGGTAAAATTGTTTTGAAATACGGCTTTAGAAGTTATGTTCTGAACAGCAGTGATAAAAGGGGAATGAAAAATTACCTCAAAAATTTTAATGAGAAGCAAGAAATGTTAAAAAAAATCTCTAACAAATTTGGAATAAAACTTATAAATATCAATACTAAAGAAGATGAATTTAAGGTTCTACTTTCAGGATTAAAAAAATAAAAATGGAAGATTTGCAGCAAATATTACTTGAGAGAATGCAAGATGTGGAGGGCATTACAAAGGTTTCCGCTTTTCCGCTTGCGATAGGTTGGTGGTTTTTAATTTTATTTTTTTTAATAGTAATTTTTTCTGTTGCAGCTTTTGAATATAAAAAATTTTTGTATAAAAAAAATTGGCGATATTCAATAAAGCAAGAGCTTCAGAAAATGCTTGAGAATTTTAATCCAGAAAATGCAAAGCAAATTTTAAGTGAATTTAATGAGCTTACTAAAAGGGTTGGAATGCAAATTTATGGCAGGAATGAAGTTGCTTCTCTTGAGGGCGTAAATTGGCTAAAATGGCTGAATGCAAGAGATCCAAAAAATTTTAATTGGGTTAAAAAAGGTAAGCTATTAATAGTTTATCCTTATATGCCAGAAGAAAAAATCTCAATGCAGAAAAAAGATTTTGCAACTCTTGTTGATGCTTTTATTGATTGGCTATAGATATTATTAGAAAATATGTTTCAGTTTGAAAATCCATTTGTTGCCATTTTGTTTTTAGTGCCGGTGATAGTTTATTTTTTATTTTCATCAGATGAAAAAAGAACTGGAAATCTGCCAACTATAAATAATCCAAACTTAAAATGGTTTGTAAAATCTTTTGGTAATAAAGGTAGTTTTAGTGCAAAAGTTGGTAAGTTTAATTTTTTGCTTTACATAATTTGGTGCTTGCTCGTGATTGCTCTAATGCAACCAAATTTTGCTACTAAAATTAGCAAAACAAAAACTGAAGGCTATGATATTTTAATTGCTGTAGATATTTCAAAATCTATGTCGGCTAATGATCTGGCAGAAAAATTTGGTCAAAATCGCTTAGATGTAGTTAAAAATGTTGCTAAAGAATTTATTATAAAAAGGGAAGGCGATAGAATTGGCTTAATTATTTTTGGTCAAAACGCTTATCTGCAAGCTCCACTCAGCCAAGATTTACAAGCAATTACAGAAATGTTAGATTTAGCTAACATTGGCATTGCTGGTGATGCCACTGCAATTGGTGATGCGATTGCATTGGCAGTCAAGACCTTTTCAAACAAGCCGAAATCTTCAAGGGTTTTGATTCTATTAACTGATGGTGCGAATACAGCAGGTATCATTGACCCGTTGGAAGCCGCAAACATAGCTAAAAATTTTAATATCAAAATTCACACTATATCGGTTGGAAAATCAGGGGTTATTCCAATAAAAATGGCTGATGGAAGTTTAATCTACGCCAAAATGGAAGTTGATGAAGATTTGCTGAATGAAATTTCTCGACTGACTGGTGGTACAAGTAATAAAGCAACTGATAGAATCGCATTAGAAAAAGTTTATAAGAAAATAAATGAGATGGAAAAATCAAAATCAGAAACTAATGAAGTTATAATTAGAGATGAATTATACATTTATCCGCTTGCGCTTGCGATGATAATAATGCTTGTTAGAATTTTATATAATTATAAATGGCGGAAATTTTTACTTAGATGAAGGAAGTTTTTGAAAATATTTTTGATGCGAATTTTCACTTTGAAAAACAAGATTTTCTGTGGCTTTGCCTTCTTGGATTGCTCTTTATTTGCTTAGAGTTTTTCCCGGGTAGAAGGCTATCCTTTTCTTTAGAAAAACTCAGGAAATTTATTGATAAACCATTAATAAAACATCTGCTTACTAAGGGAGATTCAAAATATAAATTGGTTTTTAACACTATAATAATTTCAATTGTTTGGTTGTTACTTGTTGTCGCAATTGCAAACCCTAGATGGGATTATACTGATATTGAGGCATTCCGACCTGATGTGAATATAGTTTTTTTGGTTGATGTATCAAATTCTATGAATGCTGATGATGAGATGCCCTCCCGTTTAACAAGGGTTAAGCAGGAAATTTTTGATATCACAAATAATATAAGCTCAGTAAATTATGCACTTGTGGCTTATTCACATAATGCATCTGTGATAACACCACTTACTGATGATGAAAAAATTATTAATTACTACGCTGGAATTTTGAACACGAATTTAATGCCAATTCAAGGTAGTAATATTGAGGCTGGGCTTGATGTTGCAACAAATTTATTATCTAAATATGAAAATGCTGTAAATTATATAATTTTAATGTCTGATGGTGAATTTACGAGTCAAATACCAACCCAAAAACTTACAAAAATTAAAGAAAAAATAAATTTAGTTTCTTATGGTTTTGGCACATTAGAGGGCTCACCAATAAGAAATATACAAGGTGATTTTATTAGAGAAAAAGGCAAGTTAGTTATTAGTAAAATTAATGCTGAAAATCTTTTTGAAATTTCTGGTGAAGAAAAATTTATTAAAGCAAATTACTTAGAAGATGATGTGAAGAAGCTGAAATCCTTTATTGATGGGGATATTATTAAGCAGGAATCAAAATACAAATCTCTGCGAGTTTGGAATAATAGATTTTATATCCCCTTGGCACTAGCAATGATAATTCTAGCTTTCTATTTTAGAAAAGGTGCGAGCTTTCCAGTTATTCTAATTTTAATTAGCTTTCCATATCATACTTTTGCTGAAAATATAAGCGAAGAAAATAGTTATGATGAATTAAAATTTGAAAATATTTTTAGTTGGGATTTTTTCAAAAATCGTAATCAAATTGCGGAAAATCGTTTCAAAACTGGTAAATATTCAGAAGCAAAAGATTTATTTTTAGATGATTATAATAAAGGTGTTGCCGCTTATAAACAAAGAAGCTTTTTTGAAGCTGAAAAATTCTTTAGTAATGCTTTAGAAAATAATTCTAACGCTTTGTATAATTTAGCTAATTCTCAATTAAAGCAACTTAAAGCGGAGGAATCCATAGAAAATTATAAAAAATTTTTAGAGAAAAATCCAAATCATCAGAAAGCAAAAACTAATTTAGAAATTGCACAGAAAATTCTGCAACAGCAGCAAATTAGCCAATCAAGAGCTATAAAAGAACAAGAAAATGAAGCTAATTTGCAATCCGAAGAAAATGCTCAAAAGCAATCAGAAACTTCCCAAGATGATAATCAAGAAGAGAGTAATTCTATAATTGATCAAGAATTAGAAAAAATCTTTGGCTCTAAAAATGATGATAAGACAAAACAAAATTCTTCTCAAAACGTAAGTAATGCACTAAAACTTGAAGCGGAAAAATTATTTCAAAAAATTTCTGGTGAGCCTTCTCAAATTCTTAAAAATAGAATATATTTAGAGCATAAAAACCAGAAAAATATTAATGAAAAACCTTGGTAATTAGGCACTGATAGTAAAGGTTAATAAAATTTGTTATGAGTCAAAAATTGCTATATACAAGGCAAAAAGTGTGTCGGATAGTTATTCATATCCGCAAACTTTTTAACGCCGTAGATAGCAATTTTTGCCATAACCTGAAAGGCCATTATTAATTTTGGCATATAACTTCAAGAAATTCTTCGGCAATATGAATAACTATTGCACTTGAATTTCTTTTGTTCTCTGACAAAATTAATTAAATGGCAAATTTATTAACCTTTACTATCAGTGCCTAGATAGAATTATGAAATTTTTTAATAAATTATTTTTTGTAAAAATTTTTATTTTTACTTTTTCCCTTTTATTTTTATTTGCATTTAATTCTTCTGCAAATGCACAGCAGGCAATATTTTCAGCGTATCTTGATAGAAGTGATATTTCAGCAGGGCAGAATTTTCAAATGAAATTAGAGCTTGTAAATGCGGAAGCTTTCTCTCAACCAGATGTTTCAGTTTTGCCAGCAGATATTGCGATAAAAGGAAAATCGCAAGAATCAATGATGCAAATTGTTAATAATGTTTCAACAAAGGTTACTTTTTGGGTTTATGATTTAAGTGCTAATAAGGATGGTGGCTTTGTAATTCCAGCGATTTCTATAAAAACGGATAAAGGCACTATTTATTCAAAAGCCTTCAAAATTCTAGTAAAGCCCTCAGAGGAATTGCCAGCAAGGCTTGAAAACAATGATATTTCAGTGGTTGCAAGTGTTGATAATAAATCTCCATTTCAAGAGCAGCCTATTTTATATCGCTTAAAAGTTATGTACAACACGCCCGTTGAGCAGGCGGATATTGTTAAGCCTACTTCAGATAACGCAACTATTGAGCAGCTTTCACAGCCTCAACAAACTAAAGAAACAATTGATAATGTTGAATATGAAGTTTTAACGATTGATTATGTTGTTAATCCTATAACTTCCGGTAGGGTTGAAATTGAGCCAGCAATTCTTAATGGTTCTGCGGTTAAGGAAGTTAAGCAAGAACGACCAAGAACAGCCTTTGATAATTTCTTTGACCCATTTTCAATGCTTGATTCAGGTATCTCGCTTGTTGAGAAAAAAATTCCATTCAGTATAGCTAGTGACAAGATTGTTTTAGATGTAAAACCCCCAATATCTGAGGTTGAGCCTTGGCTTGCACTATTTGACTTAAAATTAAGTAGCGAAATTATTGATTATAAAAATTCTCAAAACAATCAAAATTTGAAGGTAAAAATGGGCGAACCTATCAACCTTAAAATTAGTATGGTTGCACAAGGTAAGCCGGGGGATTTATTGCCTAATATTGAAAAATATATTCCAACTGATTCCTTCAAAGTTTATTCAGATAAGCCAGAAATAAAAACTGATGCTATTGCAGATACAGAAAGCTATGCTGAGAGTATTAAAGGTATTAAAACTCAGCTAATTACACTAATTCCTCAAAAAGCAGGAAATATTCAATTGCCAGAAATTAGGGTTAATTATTGGGATATTAAAAATAACAAACTCAATTATGCAATTATTCCAGCGAAAAATATTGAGGTTGAGGAGGCAAGCTCTTCATCTCTTTTAGAGGGGAGTAGTTTAGTAAAAGATAAAAGTGAATCTGGCGAGAGTGATGATTTAAGCAAATCTTCGCTTAAAGATAAGATTTTTGCATCTAACAATTTTTTTACTATAGTAATTATAATTTTAATAATAATTATAATTACTTTGTATAAAAAAGTTTCTGACCTTAGTAAAAATATTCACAGAAAAGGCTCGCAAATTAGGGTTTCTGAGAATTTGGAATCTAAGATTGCTGATACAACCTTAGCCAGTAGAAAAATTATTGATGAGCAAGAATTTCAATCCTACAAACCAGCTCAAAAAAATCTAATTCTAAAAGCATCATTTAGAGATTTAATTTTATCAGCAAGCACTTGCAGAGAGTTACGCCAAAAAATTAGGGAAATAAGCAGTTCAATTTCTGATATTTCAGAGAAAGCAACTGCAACTTTAATTGCACAAAAATTATCTAGAGAATATCAGCTAGAAAAGGCTTCATTTGCTAGAATTGCAAGTAAATTAGATAGTGCAATTTATTTGAAAAATGATGAAGAATTACAAAGCCTAAAACAAGAATTCGTTAATATTTTTGAAATTATTCAAGAAAAAATCAATAGCAAAAAGTCAGATGATAATAAGCTAACAAAGCTAAATCCTATCTAAATAAACTCTATGAAGGGTGTTGATATTATCAAAGATGCACTGAAAACAATGCCAGAAGATAGTGGCGTTTATAGAATGATTGGCGAAAATGATAAGATTCTTTACATCGGTAAGGCAAAAAATCTCAAAAATCGCGTTACAAACTATACAAATATAAATCAACTAACAACTCGCATCGCAAGAATGGTTTTTCAGGTGCAGAGGGTTGAATATACTATCACCACAACTGAAGCACAGGCCTTGGTTTTAGAGGCTCACTTGATAAAGCATAACAAGCCACCTTTTAATATTTTACTTCGTGATGATAAAAGTTTTCCATATATTGCAATTGATAATTCTCATCAATTTCCAAGAATTTATAAATATCGTGGGCAAAAAAATAAAGGTGTAAATTATTTTGGCCCTTACCCAACAGTTTGGGCGGTAAATCAAGCAATAAAGGCTTTGCAGAAAGTTTTTTTAGTTCGCCCTTGTGATGATTCTTACTTCAGAAACCGCAAACGACCCTGCATTGAATTTGAAATTAAAAGATGTTCCGCACCATGCGTTAATAAAATTTCCGCAGAAGAATACTCAATTTCAGTGCAGCAGGTGAAAAATTTTCTCTCTGGAAAATCTGATGAGTTTAAGAAGGAAATTCAATAAAAAATGATGCTCGCGAGCGATAAAATAGAATTTGAAAAAGCAATTTTTTATCGCAACCGAATAAATGCTTTATCTTCCATTCAATCTAAGCAACCAATTAACTGCAAAACCATTGATGAGGCGGATATTATCGCAATTTTCGCGAAAGGAAATTATGCGGTTATCCAAGTTTTTTTCGTCCGAAATAGTTATATTTTAGGCAATACCGAATATTTTCCAAAAAATGTCGAGGGCATTTCTTCCTCTGAAATTTTAGAGTTTTTCCTCACCAATTTTTATGAATCAAAGCCACTGCCAAAAAATATTATTATCTCTGAAAACATTGAAAACACTGATGTTTTAGAAAATGCTTTGGAGGAAATATCTGGCAATAAAACTGAAATTTTGTATCCACAAAAAGGTGAGAAAAAGGCTCTAATTGAAATGGCTCTTAAAAATGCTGAGCTCTCTCTTGATAAAAAACTCGCCGAAGAGGAAAATGCAATTTCAGTGCTTAAAAAAATTCAAACAATCTTTGGTATTGAAAGAGAAATTAAAAGAATTGATGTTTTTGATAATTCGCATTTATTCGGTAAAAGTGCGGTTGCCGGAGTTATTTCAGCGGGTTTTGATGAGGAAAATAAATGGGGTTTTCTTAAGAAAAATTATCGTAGATTCAATGTTGATTCTGGTGAAAAAGAAACTGGCGGTGATGATTTTTATATGATGAAGCAGGCTCTCGCCAAGCGATACGGAAAGATTGAAGATGAAAATGAAATCCCAGAATTAATTTTGATTGATGGCGGGGCAGGGCAGTTATCTGCTAGTTTAGAGGTTATTAAAGAGATTGGTTTGCAAGAAAAAACTACTTTAGTTGGAATTGCAAAAGGTGAGGATAGAAACGCTGGAAATGAGGAGTTTTTTATGGAAAATCGTGAGGCTTTTCGTTTAGAAAAAAACTCAGCAGAATTATATTTTTTACAAAATCTGCGAGATGAAGCCCATAGATTTGCAATCACTTCACATAGAAATAAACGCAAAAAAACTTTGGTGGGTTCAAGACTTGATGAAATTGAGGATATCGGCTCAAAACGCAAAAAGGCTTTGCTCCAATATTTTGGCTCAGTTAGAGCAATAGAGGGGGCTTCAATAGATGATCTTAAAAAAGTTGAAGGCGTAAGCAATAGCCTTGCCGAGCGAATTTATAGTTTTTTCAGGGGTTGAAAATAAAAAGCCCTTCCAATTTCAAAAAAACTGGAAGGGTTAATAAAATATTAAGAAATTATGCAGCTTGAGGGATTACAGAAACGAAAGTCCTATCATCATGCTTAGTTTCAAATTTAACTACGCCATCAATAAGCGAGTAAATTGTGTGATCTTTACCAATGCCAACATTTTTGCCAAGCTTCCATTTTGTTCCTCTTTGACGAACAATAATAGTGCCAATTTTAACCACTTGACCACCATATCTTTTTACACCTAACCTTCTACCCGCCGAATCTCTGCCGTTCTGGGTACTACCGCCTGCTTTCTTCGTTGCCATAGCTTTCTCCTCAATTAGCTTGATTGAACGCTTATACCAAGCAGACTTCAACTACGCCTTAGTTGTTTATTAAAAATAATTATTAAATCTTATATTCAGCCTTTTCGTTTATTTCGAAAGGTTTGAATTCTAAAATATTTGATTTCAAATTTTTACCGATTTCCTTGATTTTAAGAACAGTAACAAACTGCCTATGGCCGTTTTTTCTTCTATAGTTATGACGACGCTTTTTCTTGAAAACGATAATTTTTTCGCCTTTCTTTTGCTTGATAATTTCAGCAGAAACGCCGAAACCTTCAACAACTGGCTTGCCGATTTTAACATCAGCACCATCTTCAACTAATAAAACATCATTAAGAACTACAAGTGAGCCAACACCTGCTTCAATTTTTTCAACTTCAACTATGTCGTTTGGTTGAACTTTATATTGCTTTCCGCCAGTTTTTAATACTGCAAACATTTTAACTCTCTAATTTTTATTATGTAGGGCTGTGCCTTATGGATAAATTTTCAGAGGTTGTCAAGAAAATAATCAACATTTTAAAAAAATTTCCTAAATATTATTATAATCTTGCAGGTAAGAAACTACTATTATATAAAGAGTGCAATAGAAAATAATTTAGATTAATCCATAAATTATAATATCAAAATAAAACTATATATTTCAAGAGGTTAAAATGGCAGAAGCAGCAAAAAAGATTAAAAATGATTTCGCGTTTAATATTAATTTAGATAAAAATTCTTTTATTAAATCCCTCTCTAAAATCCAGTCTGTGGTTGAAAAACGCAATACTATTCCAATTCTTTCAAATGTTAAGATTGATGCGAGCAATAATATTGTAACCCTTACGGTTACTGATATGGATGTGCTTGCAACGCAGGAAATTGAGGCGAGTGTTAATCAAGGTGGCTCTTTAACCGTGCCGGCTCAAACGCTTTATGACATTATCAGAAAACTTCCAGAAGGGGCGCAAATCAACCTAGATGCTGATGTTAATTCTTCAAGGTTAATTGTTAAATCTGGCAGTTCAAAATTCAAATTATCTTATTTACCATCTGAAGATTTTCCTCAGATTTCTGAAGGTGATTTAACTCACAAATTCACTTTAGAAGTTAAAACTTTGCTTAAACTCATTGAAAAAACCAAATTCGCAATGAGTAATGAGGAAACCAGATATTACTTAAATGGAGTTTATTTCCACATTTCTAACGGAAAATTAAGGGCGGTTGCGACAGATGGCCATAGGCTTGCTTCAGTTGAAGTTGAAGCACCTGAAGGCTCACTTGGAATGCCGGGTGTGATTATCCCAAGAAAAGCGGTGAATGAATTGCCAAAACTACTTGAGGGTCAAGAAAAAGTAACAATTTCTATATCTGACTCTAAAATCAAATTTTCTGCTAATAAAATTGAGTTATTATCTAAAGTTGTTGATGGAACTTTCCCTGACTACCAGAGGGTTATTCCTGAAAATAACAAAAAAATTCTTACAACCAGCACAAGCACTTTGAAAGAAGCGGTTGATAGGGTTTCGACTATTGCAGTTGATAAAACTAAGGCGGTTAAAATTTCATTAAGTAATAATCAAATTAACCTGCATTCCCAAGGGGTTGAAGGCGGAAGTGGTGATGAAGATATCGCAGCAAATTATAGCTCGGAAGCACTTGAGATGGGTTTTAACTCTCGCTATATGTTAGAAATGCTAAATCAAATTGAAAGTGCAGAAGTTCAATTTGCATTTGATAATACTAATTCACCATCTTTAATTACTGATCCAACTGATAATTCAGCGGTCTACATCATTATGCCAATGAGAGTTTAATTTTTCTACCTTTTATGCCGAGATATAAAATCACGATTGAGTATCTTGGCAAAGGGTTGATAGGCTGGCAAAAACAGAACTCAGAAAATCAAGAAAGTTCGCTCATCTCTGTGCAATCTATCTTGCAAGATGCATTCTATAAACTAACTCAAGAAAAGCCTGAGTTAATTGTAGCAGGCAGAACTGATGCCGGCGTAAATGCTTTCGGCCAAGTTGTTCATTTTGATTTAGAAAAAAATTTTAAGGCCTTTAATATCCAAGAAGGGCTGAATGTTTATCTTATGAACAGCCCTGTTTCAGTCAAGAAAGCGGAGATTGTCTCAGATGACTTTAATGCAAGGTTTTCTGCCAATAAAAGGCATTATAGATATATAATTCTTAATCAAAGAACGCCTTCAATTTTGATGAAGGATAGAGCTTGGCATATCAAGAAACCCCTTGATATTGAGGCAATGAGGCAAGCAAGCGAATATTTAATTGGAAGGCACGATTTTTCTAGCTTTCGTTCAACGCAATGTCAGGCGAAAAATCCGGTGAGAAAAATTGAGGAAATTAGAATCTCGCAATCATCGCAAATGCCTATTTGGGCTAATAAAATTGAGGATAAAAATTTCTGTGAGCAATTTTCAGATAATTTAATTTTTATAGATATTTCTGCAAAATCTTTTTTGCATCATCAGGTTAGAAATATTGTTGGAACGCTTAAGGATATTGGTTTTAAGAAATATCCGCCTGAAAAAATGCAAGAAATTTTGGAGGCAAAAGATAGAACAAAAGCCGGTGAAACCGCCCCCGCCTGCGGTTTATATTTTGTAGGGGTGGAGTATTAGGGTGTTTAGAATAAAATATTTGAGCTATAGCTCTTATTGTCACCCCGCATTTATTGCGGGGTGAATCATAAAACAAGCTCAAAACTTAGGTTTTGAAATAATTTCAACCATTAACCCCGCAATAAATGCGGGGTGACACTTGAATGGAAAACATCAAGAATTTATATAATATATGTGTAGTAATTACTTTAATATTTTATAAATAAAATTTAAGTATTATATAACTCCTTATCAAAACCATTATTTCTGGGGCTGAGGATATTATTTGGATCGTGTTTCTTTTTGTAAGAAAGCCATTCTTGATAATATTCTTCCTGCGTAAATTTTTTATAAAGGCTTGCATTGGCAGTTCCAATGCCGTGTTCACTCCAGCAGCTTCCATTGTATTTTTTTGTGATTGAAAAAATTTCTTCCGTGATTTCTTGCTTCCAACTTGGGTTGATTTCTTTTTCTTTATTGAAAATATGCAGGTGGATTGCACCAATTCCGATATGTCCAAAAACTGCACCTTCCAAATTTTGGGAATTTATTTTAGAATAAATTTCATTAACAAAAGCCTCTAAATGCTTTATTGGAACTGCTAAATCAAGCGAAACCCTATTCAAATTAGCTTTGCCAAAACTATTTGCATATTTTGTGCTTGCACCTGAAATTGAATGTCGCATTTTAGCAAATTCTTCACCGCTTTCATTGGAATCTGAGCCAGAATAAGCGATATTATTTTCTGAAAATCCAAGATTTTTATTCAAAAAATCATAGGCTGCAAAGCCGATATAATCATCATTTTCATCACCGATAATTTGAAGCATTAGTAGGAATTTTGAATCAATCTCAGCCTCACTACTAAAGGGTTTGCCGGTTTCATCAAAAAATGGATTTACAAAATTTTCTGCTTCAAAATTCTTTATGATTTTAAGGGATAAATTATCCATAATTTCAAATTGTAAAAGATTTCTAGCAAAATTATTCCGCAAAACCTGCCTGATTTTATAGAGATTTGAAATACCATCTAATTTTAACAAAAAGTAATGACGAAATTTTGGCAGTTTTTTGGTTGCGAATTTAAGTTGATAAATCACCGCAAAAGTGCCTTGCGTGCCGATTGCACTCTCACCATATTGTGCTTTAGCGGAGTTAATCATCGCCTCGTTTTCATTAAAATTTTTTGGTTTAACTTCTCTTTTTTCGCATAAAAATTCACCATTGCCATTGATGGAATTTACCTCTAAAACTAAATCCGATGCTTTGCCATAAAGCAGGCCGTAAGTGCCGTGAGAGGCGTTTGCAACCGCTGCCCCCGCAGACATTCCGCCACCCACCCAAACAGCACCTGTATCAACTGGAATTTCAATTTCTGCAACTTCCAAAACATAATTGATTGTGCCAAGAGCAATTCCAGCTTCACATTCAACAGATGCATTTTCAAAATCTTTTTGCGAAAAGTTTTTATTTTTGATAAAATTTTCTAATTCTCCTCGCCAAATCTCCGCTTTTTTTATCGGCAATTTAATATCATTTAAGGCTGAAAAGTTAAGAGTTTCACAATTTTGTAGATTGATAGAAATTAATCTATCAAAATTATTCATATCTAAAAC
>JANRLM010000010.1 GCA_033762595.1 Rickettsiales bacterium | reverse complement strand
TTTATATCATCTTGATTTAATTAAAATATTGATGTAATTCCATTTTCTAAAAAATAAATTTTTGAAATGGTAGAATCAAAATCAAATTTAGTGCAGGGAAAAACTGGCTTGTGGGAAGTTGTAATCGGCTTGGAAGTTCACGCACAGATAAAATCTAACACAAAATTATTCTCATCTTCGGCCGCAGAATTTGGAGCTGAGCCAAACACGAATGTTTCTTTTATTGATGCTGCAATGCCTGGAATGCTGCCAGTTCTAAACCCTTATTGCGTTCAGCAAGCTATTAAAACTGGCCTTGCGATTAAGGCAAATATTAATAATCTCAGCATTTTTGATAGAAAAAATTATTTCTATGCGGATCTTCCACAAGGCTATCAAATCAGCCAGTTTAGAAAGCCTATCGTCTCTGAAGGTGTTATTGCGATTGAAATGCCTTATGGCCGCAAAAATATTAGAGTTGAAAGAATCCACATTGAGCAAGATGCTGGAAAATCTATCCACGATCAATCCCCAACTGAAAGTTTTATTGATCTCAACCGCTCTGGCGTTGGGCTGATGGAAATTGTTACCTACCCTGATTTACGCTCGGCAGAGGAAGCTGGGGAATATATAAAAAATCTGCGTCAAATCCTTAGATATGTTGGCTCTTGCGATGGTGATATGGAGAAAGGCTCGCTTCGCTGTGATGCCAATGTTTCCGTTCGTAAATATGGGGAAGAAAAATTCGGCACAAGAAATGAAATTAAAAATTTGAACTCAATTCGTTTTATAATTCAAGCGATAAATTTTGAAGTGCAAAGGCAAATTGACCTCATCGAAAGTGGTGGAATTGTTGAGCAAGCAACAAGGCTGTTTGATACAAACACTGGCTCAACAAGAGTGATGCGAACTAAAGAAGATGCTCACGATTACAGATATTTCCCTGATCCGGATTTATACCCACTCCAAATTGCAAATGATGATATTGAACGGATAAAGCAAACCCTGCCAGAGCTTCCGGAAGAAAAATGCGATAGATATATTTCAAAATTAGGGCTTAGCGATTATGATGCAGGGGTTTTAACCGCCGAAAAAGAAATCGCAGAATATTTTGATGATTTATATAATAGAACGCAAGATGCAAAGCTTTCAGTTTCTTGGCTAACTGCGGAATTATTCGGTAGGCTTAATAAATTGGGGCTTGATATTTCCAACTCACCAGTAAACTCTGAAAACTTAGCGGAGCTTGTGAACCTTATCAAAGATGGCACAATTTCAGGCAAAATTGCAAAAGATGTTCTTGATGAAATGATTTCTTCTAAGAAAAAACCGCAACAAATCGTTGAAGAAAAAGGCTTAAAGCAAGTTAGTGATAGCGGTGCGATTGAAAGAGCGATTGATGAAGTAATCTCTAAATTTCCTAATGAAGTTGCAGAATACAAATCAGGTAAGGATAAATTATTCGGTTTTTTAGTTGGGCAGGTTATGAAGCTAACCGCTGGCAAAGCCAACCCCAAAGCCGTTAATGATTTACTAAAAGATAAATTGAAATAATTATGGCTATTTTACCTTTAGTTATTGCACCAGACCCACGCTTGAAAAAAATTTCTGAGGAAGTTAAGCCTGAAGAAATCAACGATGAATTACGCGTCTTTCTTGAGGATATGCTTGAAACCATGTATAAACATTATGGTCTGGGGCTTGCTGCCGTGCAGGTCGGCGTTCATAAAAGAATTATCGCGATGGATATTGCACAAGGTTCGCTTAGATATGATGGCACTCATAACCCTGATGCATCGCCAGATCCAATATTCCTTATCAATCCAGAAATTATTTTTTCATCTGAAGAAAAATTCGTTTTTGAAGAAGGTTGCCTTTCCTTCCCAACGCAATTTGCAGAAGTTGAAAGACCAAAAAAAGTAATCGTAAAATATTTAGATTCTTTCGGTAAAGAGAGAACACAAGAGTTTGAGGGCCTCGCTTCAGTATGCATTCAACACGAAATTGACCATCTTAACGGCATAGTTTTCGTGGATTACATCTCAAAAATGAAAAGAGATATGATTGTTAAAAAGGTTGAAAAAGTTAAGAAAACTATGAAGGTTTAGTATAATTCACAATGCAACAAACTGATTTACATAGCGACGCTAATCAGAAAAAAATGTTCATCAAAACTTATGGTTGTCAGATGAATTTTTATGACTCTGAAAAAATGGGCGGAACAATGGGCAATCACGGCTTCCAGCTTGAAAAAGAAATCTCTGATGAATGCGATTTAATTGTTCTTAATACTTGTCATATTCGTGAAAAAGCCTCAGAGAAAATGTATTCTGACCTCGGCCGAATTAAAAAATTTAAGGATAAACGCAAAGCTGAAGGCAAGCCAACAATCGTTGCCGTGGCTGGTTGTGTGGCACAAGCGGAAGGCTCGGAAATAAAATCCCGCGCACCTTATGTTGATATAGTTGTTGGCCCTCAAAGCTATCAACGCCTGCCAATGCTTGTAAAAAACGCTGAGGCAGGTGCAAAAGGCAATGTTGAGCTTGATTTTTCAACGATTGACAAATTTGATTTTCTTCTTGAGGAAATTGAAAATGAAAAAGCCCCGAAAGATATTCACGATGTAAAATCCTCAGCTTTCTTAACAATTCAAGAGGGTTGTGATAAATTCTGCACCTTCTGCGTTGTGCCATATACTCGTGGTGCTGAGGTTTCGCGTGATGTGAATCAAATTTATCGTGAAGCGTTGTTACTGGCAGAAAGAGGCACTTTGGAGCTTAATCTGCTTGGGCAAAATGTGAATGCATATCATGGAAAAGCCCCTGATAATTCAACTTGGTCGCTTGCAAAACTTATTGAGAAACTCTCAAATATTCCGCAAATCCAGAGAATCCGCTACACTACATCGCACCCAAGAGACATGGAAGATGATTTGATTAATGCACATCGCGATTTTCCAAAGCTGATGCCGTTTGTGCATTTGCCAATTCAAAGTGGTTCGGATAAAATTTTGAAAGCGATGAATCGCAAGCATACAGCTGATGATTACCGCAGAATAATTGATAAATTTAGAAATGTTCGCCCAGATATTGAATTTTCTTCTGACTTCATAATCGGCTTCCCCGGTGAAACTGAGGAGGATTTTAGAGATACTCTTAAACTTATAAATGATGTAAATTTTACCCTTTCATATTCATTTATATATAGCGCAAGGCCGGGAACACCGGGTGCGAATCTGGAAGATGCAACCCCAGCTTCAGTTAAAAAAGAACGCTTAAATGAACTTCAAGCCCTTATTGATAAACAAATGTTTGAAAGGCTTGCCGATAAAGTTGACAGAAAAATGAAGGTTTTATTCACTCGCAAAGGTAAGTTTGAAAATCATTTGGTTGGCTTTACTGAATATTATCAGCCAGTAATCATTGAAAACCACCCAGAATTTATGAATAAGATTGTTGAAGTGGAAATCAAAGAAGCGAAGGAAAGAGCCTTAGTTGGGGTTGCTATATCTAAATGAATATCAAACAAAAAATCGCAGATGAGTTTTCAAAATATGCAGAAAGCTACAATCAAAATGCTATTTTGCAGAAAAAAGTCGCTGAAAATTTAGCAAATTTAATTAAGGCTGAATTATCTCAAAACTCAAAAATTCTTGATATAGGCTCTGGCACTGGCTTTATTGCTGAGTTTCTAGGGGAATTTAATATTATCCAGTCAGATTTTTCTTTTGAAATGTGCAATATTAATAAAAAATTTGGAAAATCTATCGTGGCAGATTTTGATGCCCTGCCCTTTCAAAAAAATTCTTTTGATTTTGTAACTTCATCTTTAGCTTTGCAATGGTCGTTGGATATTGAAAAAACCTTCGTAGAAATTCAAAAAATTATTATTCAAAATGGCGTTTTTGTTTTCTCAATTTTTGGACAGAAAACCCTTCAAGAGCTTAAATTTTGCAGTGAAAAATTAGATATAAAAAGCAATAATAATTTCCACTCTTTAGAAAAAATTATTTCCGCTTTAGAAAAAAATAATTTTGAAATAATTTCAAGTAAAATTGAAAATAATATTATAGAATATAAAAGTTTGCTTGCGATGCTAAACTCTATGAAATCAATAGGTGCAGGGGTTAATTTAGATGAAAGTAAAAAAAGCCTAACTAAATCACAGATTAAAAATATTGAGAAAATTTATATAGAAAATTATTCAAATAAATTCCCCACCACTTGGGAAATTTATTATATAATAGCGAAGAAAATATTATAAAAAATAATGAAGATTTTTATTACATCTACTGGCACGAATATCGGCAAAACTTATATTTCCTGCCTGTTAATTGATTATATAAAAAATATAAAACAACAAAAAATCCATGCAATAAAGCCAATTATAAGCGGCTTCAAATTTGAGGAAACCCCCAATGATTTATATAATTTATGCAATTCTTTAGGGCTAAAATATTCAAAAAATAACCTAAAAAAAATCACTCGTTACTTTTTTGAAAAACCCCTTTCACCAGATATGGCTGCGAGAATTTCAAATATTGAAGAAGCAAAAATTGATGAAATTATTAAATTTATCCAAAAAATTGAAGCAGAAGAAAAAAATGATTATTTAATTATTGAAGGCGCAGGCGGGGCTTTTGTGCCTATAAATAAAACTGAAAACACCTCTGACTTAATTGCAAAAACCGCAGAAAAAATTGTGCTTGTGGTAGGCAGTTATCTTGGCTCTCTAAGCCATACAATCTCTTGCGTTCACGCGATGAAAACACTAAATATTCAGCCAGATTTAATAATTATTTCTCAAAATTTAGATGCAAAAAATGAGCTTTTTATTAAGGAATCCGAAACCATAAAATCGCTAGAAAATTTTATAGATATTCCTATTATTTCAGTTGGAAAAAATAAAAAATTTTCTCAAAAAAATCAAAAAATCATTGATGAATATATACTATGAATGAACCTTCAAATGATAATCAAATAGATTATTCAAAAATTCATTATGCAGGCTTTAGCATTAGGTTTTTGGCTCAAATTATTGATTCAATTTTCATAATGATTTTATTTATTCCGCTGGGATATTTTCTACCAAATGCAAAAAATGATATGCCACCTGAAATTGTTGAGGCTTATGAAATGCATTCTCAAAACCAGATTTCTGATGAAGAACTTACAAACATTGCCGCACCTTATCTGATAAATGATTTTCTGCCAAATTTACTAACTTATTTTATAATTCAATTAGCAATTGTTGGCGTAATTTTTATTATTCTTTGGAAATATAAAAGCACCAGCCCCGGCAAAGGCTTGCTTAACCTCAAAATTATTGATGCAACTAGCTTAAAACCACTCTCAACAATGCAATCAATATTAAGATTTTTTGGGTATTTTATTTCAATAATTCCCTTTATGTTTGGTTTTACAATGATAATGTTCACCAAGAAAAAGCAAGGCCTTCACGATAAAATCGCAAACTCAATAGTGGTTTACAACAAGGCTTACAGCGAAGATTGGGAGAAGAAAAAATTTAAGTATCAAACTTATTTTTTCCTCACCACACTAATTTTACTTATAATAATTATAACAACTAGGTAATTTAACTAATTACAAACAACATAGTGCAAATACTCTTGTGTTTTAGATGAAATATAATTTCTATTTTCAGATTTATCAGATTTAAAGCGATTGTATTCTTTAACAAAATACCCATACTTACCTCGTAAGCTCATAATCTCTTTTATATCATTAAAATTCATTAACCCTTCGTTATTGTAACTAAGAAATATATATTTCGCCTTAGATTTAATTATTGTTTCTTTGAAGGTGTCTATTACTTTAGATCTAGAGCAATAGTTAGATTTTTGATTATGGTATTCTCTCAGTCCAGTTTTTCCTTTAATTTTAGGTGCGTCATACTTGGATATAGTTTCTAAAATATGGTAATTTGTAGCATATTGGCGATGATTGTATGGGGGATCTAAATAAAAAATATCGCCACTTACTCTTTCTAATATTCTATTAATATCATCATTAAAAACATTGTGCTGTTTATCATTTATAATTATTTCTGCTGGCTTCAAAATAAAATCTTTTTGTGCTGATTTTTTTAGATTTTTAAGAAAAGCTCCATAAACAGAAGCCGTGTTTGCGTGTTTATCAACAGACTCTATAAGGCTAGCTATTAAAAAAAAATATTCATTTTCTAATAATAACCCTTTTTCTTTCCAAAATTCAATTTTTTGACGGATTGCATCGCATCTCATCCCATTTAAATCAGAAAAATATTGCCTAGGAGAGTTACTATTTATAGTTCCGCCCAAACAATAATTATCATAGATAAACCCCTTTACTCCGTTTAGTTTTGACAAATAACTACATACAAAATATTTTCTATAAGGTATCTTTATGTCTTTTAGTTGATTAATTTCCCCAGATAATTTAATAAATTCTAATTCACCTACGTTAGAAATGTAATGCTTATTTAAGACATAGCTGTAATATTGAATATCATTTGCAATTATTTTATAACCTCTTTTTTTAAAATAGCTACCCACTATTCCTGTTCCTGCAAATAAATCACAAAATACAGCACAATTATCATCAACCACTTTATTTATTGATTCTTCTAAGAAGCCCAAAAGTGATAATTTGCTACCTATATAGTTCATATATCAGTTATATAATAAAATTATAAAACAACTTACTTTATAGCTCACCTCGCCTTGATTCTTATGCTTAAAAGAAAAATTTATTTCAATAGGGTTGCTTAAATCGGTTTTATTAATTATTTCTCTAATTTTTTCTATAGAAACATCTTCGTCTAAATAAACAACTAATAATCTTGGATCACTCCCAAATCTTCCCTCATCTTGATATTGATAAAGATATTTTGCAACTAGGGCGGGTTCTTGGATGGCTTTTTCCCTCCAATTATCTCCGTAGTGTTTTTTGAATTCATTTGTTGGACTTTTTGCTACTTTTTGGTCGTAAGAAAAACCATTTATGAAATAATCAACTCCTCGTCTATGGTTAAGAGTAGGAAGTATATTTTCATTCTTCTCAAAAATTAAAGTTTCTATAAAGTCATTTCTTACTGTGTTAATTTCTTTTATTCTTCTATACTGAACGGCTGCTAACTTTACTTTTTCATCTTTATATTGACCAAGCTCTTCTCCCCTATTAACCCTCTGAACAAATTCATCAAATGCACCCTGTGAAAAAGGCCATTGAATTTTACCAAGATTTAAATTATTCCACTCCTCAATTAGTAAAACCATCGCATCATTCGCTACCTTTCCACTTTTATATTTGTTAGTAGTTTTAAATATTTCTCTAATTATTTTTTTACTGACTTCATAATCCCAATTGTCAACAATTAATTTCCAAATTTCATTTGACTCATCTAATATTAAATTGCCTGAGTTTTTTCCCTTAGAAATATTTTTAAATTTTATATCTTTTATTGGCCTAATATCGTTAAACATTAAAAGATATTTCTCTGCATTTTCTTTTTTACCTATAATTTTCTTTGCTAAAGGTTCAGATAAATTTGATTTTATATATTCCATATTGCCCTTTCAAAATAAAAAAGTATTTTCAACCAATAATTCTAAAAAATTGATAAGTTACTTTTTACAAAAAGCAATACTAAATTAGGTTAACCCTATGATCCCAAGATATACTAGAAAAATAATGGCTGATATTTGGCAGCCGGAAAATCGCCTTAAAATCTGGCGAGATATTGAGGTTTTTGCCTGTGAAGCAATGGCTGAGCTTGGTGTTATTCCAAAAAAATCAGCGGAAAATATCAGTAAAAATTCTCCTACAAAGTTTAGCCAAGAAGATATTAATAAAATCGATGAAATTGAGCAAGTTACAAAGCACGATGTTATCGCATTCCTGACGCATTTAGCCAGTTTTATCGGTGATGATTCCCGCTTTGTGCATCAAGGAATGACCTCAAGTGATGTGCTTGATACTTGCCTAAGCGTTCAGTTAAAGCAAGCAGGCCTGCTACTTTTAGAGGATTTAGAAAAAGTTTTGGTGGCACTAAAAGAAAAATCTTTTGAGCATAAATACACTATAACTATTGGCAGAAGCCACGGAATCCACGCAGAGCCTGTAACTTTCGGCCTCAAAATGGCTGGCTTTTACGCTGAGTTTGAGCGAAATAAAAACCGCTTAAAATCTGCAATTACTGATATTTCAACCTGTGCGATTTCTGGTGCGGTTGGAACATTTGCCAATATTAATCCATTCGTTGAGGAATATGTTGCGAAAAAATTAGGGCTTCAGCCTGAACCCATCTCAACGCAAGTAATTCCAAGAGATAGGCACGCAGAATTTTTTGTAACACTTGCGGTTATCGCAAGTTCAATAGAGCGTTTTGCTGTTGAAATCCGCCACTTGCAACGCACTGAAGTTTTAGAAGCGGAAGAATTTTTCTCAAAAGGCCAAAAAGGCTCATCAGCGATGCCACATAAAAGAAACCCTGTTCTGAGTGAGAATATAACAGGTCTTGCAAGGCTTGTGCGAGGTTATGCAATCCCTGCTTTAGAGAATGTTGCGTTATGGCACGAGAGGGATATTTCCCACTCATCAGTTGAAAGGATGATCGCCCCAGATGCTTGCGTTACCTTAGATTTCGCACTTGCAAGGTTGGAAGGCTTGATAAAAAATCTTGTTGTATATCCAGATAATATGCAAAAAAATATGGATAGGCTTGGTGGTTTGCATAATTCTCAAAGGGTTCTTCTCGCACTAACTCAAAAAGGGTTTTTGCGTGAAGATGCTTACGCAATCGTGCAAAGAAACGCTATGAAGGTTTGGCAAGAAGGTAAGGTTTTCCTTGAGGAATTGAAATCAGACGCTGAAATAAAATCCAAAATGTCTGAGCAAGAATTAGAAGATTGCTTTGATGATACCTACCATGTAAAAAATGTTGATTATATTTTCAAACGCGTTTTCGGAGAGTAGAAATGATCTCATTTTATCAATTAAGTTCAAGCCCGATAGAGCAAGCCTTGCCAGTGTTGTTAGAAAAAATTTTAAGCACTGGCAATCGTGCGGTTTTACTCTGCAAAAACAAAGATTTACTAAAAGAACTTGATAAATCACTTTGGGCAGTTGGTGGCACAAGATTTTTACCGCACGGCACTGAAGATGAGGATTTTAAGGCAGAGCAACCAATCTATTTAACTTCCGCAAATGATAACCCAAATGGTGCAAAGTTTTTGGTTAATATTGGTATTTTAGATGATGATTTTTACCAAAATTTTGAGAGAACTTTAGTAATTTTCAACCAAGCAGATAAACAAGAAACCGACAATGCAAGAAAACTCTGGAAAGCCCTAAAATCAAACGAAAACCTTATACTAAAATTCTTCAAACAGAATGAAAAAGGCAGCTGGGAGGAGAGTTAGGGCGGTTTTGGAATTAAAATTTACCAAAGTTATTTTAATATAAACTAACTCAAAAATTTATCACCCCGCATTTATTGCTGGGCGAAAGTTGAGGTGTTTCTACCCCTTAGTTTCGGTAGGTATAGATTTAAGCTCAATAGCCAACAATTGTTACCCCGCATTTATTGCGGGTATTTATAGGGGTTAAGCATAAAGCAACTCGCTGGAATTATTCAACCTTTTCTATTCATACCCACGAAAGCGGGTATCCAGTGTATTTTATGGATTCCCGCTGGAGTTTACCCCGTGCTTAACACGGGGCGGGAATGAAGTCTTATATTACTAACAATCTCTTTAACCCCCGCAATACTGAAGGCAGATGTTACTGCCTGAAGCGGGGGTGATATTATAGAAGAAAAACAGCAGATAATTTAATAAAATCTATACTTACCTATAAATACCAAAAAATATACTTAGTGAACATAATTATTTTTTTACTTTAACTATCTTTAAGTGGGAATTTTTATTTTATAGCCTGTTTTCTTTCTTCCTGCTTCACCAATATTAATAGCTTCTATTGCTTCCCTTTCAATTAATTCCTGTATTGCTTCTTCTCTTTCTCTCCTATTGTCAAAATGCTTGCCGAAATTCTGTAACATTTTTGTTTTATCAACTAACCCGCCTTGTTTTTCAATCCAATTTAACAACTTAGCAACTTTATTTTCAAATCTGCTCTTTTCCTCTTGTTCCGCCTCATTTTTCTGAATGGTTATTTTATTATTTACCTTATTGTTATGAAGCACTTTAATTGGCTTTCTAATGATGTTTTTAGGGTCTATGGTTTCAATGTAAAAAACATTATCTTGAAATTTTCTATACTTAATTAAATCAATATTTTTGTTAATGTGCTGAATTGCAGAAAAATCAAACTTATTAAACTCCCTTGAAATACATATAAGCCTTGATTGAGCAAAATTTATATAATTTGCCTTTTCTTCTCCAAGTTTATGTTTTACTAAATCTCTAAAATCTGATTGATGATCAAAAAGCCAATCTAGGTAATATAAACCTTGTGTAATAACATTAGCATCTGAATTTTTTTTATACTCAATAACTACAGGGCAGTTGTTAGCATCAAGCCCTAATGTATCTATTCTTCCGCCGTGATGATATCCAGTGCTGAATTCAGTTTCAAGAAAATATATATTAAGCAAGCTTTCCAAATTACTCTCAAATATTTTTTGAATTGATTTTTCATTTCCTGAAAAATCTTCCTTTATTTCAAGAGTTTTGTCATTAATGAATTTGAAAAGTTTAACATCAAGCATATCTCACACCAACAATCCTGCGGGATTCTCAATATATTTTTTGAAGGATTGGAGGAATTCTGCACCAACTGCACCATCAACCGAGCGGTGATCTACGGAAAGTGTAACGCTCATAATATTTGCAGTTTTGATTTGGCCGTTTTTCACAACTGGTTTTTCCTCAGATGCGCCAACCGCTAAAATGCAAGATTGTGGCGGGTTTATAATCGCTGAGAAAGTTTTAATTCCATACATTCCAAGATTTGAAATTGAAAAACCACCGCCTTGGAATTCTTCAGGTTTAAGCTTGTTTTCACGAGCTTTCTTCGCAAGTGTTTTCATTTCGTTTGAAATTGCAATTACAGATTTTTGATCCGCATTGAAGATGATTGGCGTAATCAAACCGCCATCGGTCGCCACCGCAACCGAAATATCAACATTATTATATTGCACAATTGCGTCATCATACCAGCTTGAATTTGCCGCTGGAACATCCCTGAGGGCAAGGGCTGAAGCCTTGATAACCAAATCATTTACGGAGATTTTGTAGAGCGGTTTGCCATCTTCTGAAACTGGTGCTAAGTCATTAATTTGGCGACGAGTTTCAAGCAGATTATCAACATCCAAATCAATCGTTAGGTAAAAATGCGGAACTTGTTGTTTAGATTCAAGAAGCCTTCTGGCAATAACTTGGCGGATATTTGAATTTGGAAAACTCTCAAACGCTACTGGATTTCTGCGGATAACATTAGAACCGCCACCATTTGCAAGGAAATCTTCAACATCACCCTTAACCACCCTGCCCTTTGGCCCTGTTCCCTTCACTGAAGATAAATCAACACCGCTATTTTGTGCCACTTTTTTAGCTAGGGGGCTAGCTTTAGTATTGGTTGATGGTTGATGGTTAATAGTTGATGGTGCAATTTGTGGGGCAATTCTTGGGGCGGCAGTAATCTGCGGAGCGATGCTCGGAGCTTTACTAACGCTTGCACTGATACTAGAATTCTGGTTAGCGACTTCTTCCTTCTTAGGGGCTTCTGGTTGCTTGATTTGGTAAGCATCAAGAGCTTTTTTATCTTCGCCATCTTCCAAAATTAATGCGATTACTTGATTCACTTTCACTTGGTTTGTGCCTTGCTGAATGATGATTTTTCCAAGAATTCCCTCATCTACAGCCTCAACTTCCATTGTAGCTTTATCTGTTTCAATTTCAGCAATTACATCACCAGCTTTTATTTTATCACCCTCTTTTTTCGTCCATTTAGCAAGGTTACCTTCTGTCATTGTTGGCGAAAGTGCTGGCATTAATATTTCTTTAGGCATAATTTTAGTTTGTTAGAGTTCAGTTTTAAGTTTAACTTAAACAAGATTTTTTACAAAAAAACAAGATTATTAGTTTTTTTGGAATACCCAGCCTAAATTTCCCCCTTTATTTTTCGCAAAAAACCCTTATAAATGGCTTTTTATATATCATTAAGGAAATTATATGGGTTCAGATACTCAGTTAGAAAGTGGAGGAATAAGAATTAGTTTTCAAACAATTACTAATGCTAGATCTGCTAATTCTAAAGACTCGCTAACCGCTGAGCAAAGAATTTCATTTAATAAAAATGTTATTTCCAGAGTTGCAGGTGCATTTTTTAATAGAACTCATTGTAAAGTTATTGCCTTAAATTTAGCAAAAACTTTCAATAGTTCTGAATCGGAAGATTTAACTGAAAAATCTATGCTAGAAGTCGTAGATTCTAAACTCAATATAGGCCATATAAAAATTGGTGATTCAGGAAAAATTTACAATATAACTGATGAAGATAAAAAAATGATTAGAGAATTCTTTACAAAACAATTCAATTTTGCTTTAGAAACCTCAAAAATTTCAAGATGAATTTAATAAAAGATAATTCACAAACTAGGAAATAAATATGACTAAGACAAACATAAAACCATCAACTATTAACCATCAACCATCAACCATGGAATCAAAGGAGCAATTAAAAATCGTAATTGTAGGACATGTTGATCACGGAAAATCTACGCTTATCGGGCGTTTATTTTATGACACTGATTCCCTACCAGAAGGGAAAGTTGAGCAAATTAAAGCCTCTTGCGTTCGTCGTGGAATGCCGTTTGAATATAGCTTTTTGCTTGATGCCCTGCAAGCTGAGAGGGATCAAGGCATTACCATTGATACAACACAATTATGGTTCAAAACTGAAAAGCGAAATTATGTTATTATTGATGCGCCGGGGCATAAGGAATTCCTAAAAAATATGGTGTCTGGGGCGGCAAATTCTGAGGCTGCAATTCTAGTAATTGATGCAAAAGAAGGCGTGAAAGAGCAATCTCGCCGTCATGGCTATTTGCTATCTCTGCTTGGTGTTTCTCAAATTGCAGTGGCAGTAAATAAAATGGATTTAGTTAATTATTCTGAAGAAAAATTCCGTGAGATTGAAAAACAATACACAGAATATTTGGCAGAAATTGGCGTTACTCCAACCTTTATAATTCCAATTTCTGGCCGTGAGGGGGATAATATCACAAGCAAATCCTCAAATATGGCTTGGTATAAAGGCCCTTCAATTATGCAGGCGTTAGATGGCTTTGCACCTAAGCCTAGCCTTGAAAATCTCTCACTTCGCTTGCCTGTGCAAGATGTTTATAAGTTTGATGAAAGACGCATTATCGCTGGTAGAATTGAGGCTGGCTCTCTAAAAGTAGGCGATGAAATAGTTTTCTCGCCTTCAAATCGCAAAGTAAAAATAAACTCTATTGAAACTTGGCCACCGGCTAAAACGCCTGTTACTCAAGCTTTTGCAGGGCAATCAGTCGGCATAACTTTATCTGAACAAATTTTCGCAGAACGCGGGCAAGTTGTTAGCCATCTTGAAAACGCACCAATTTTAACCAATATTTTTAGAGGTAAAATTTTCTGGCTAGGTGATGAGCCAATCAAGGAAGGCAAAAAATATTTAATCAAAATAAATACCTCTGAATATCAGGCGGAAGTTAAGGCAATAGAAAGAGTTGTTGATACTGAAGATTTAAGTTTCACTGGCAAAAAAGATGAAGTGCAGAAAAATTCCGTTGCGGAAGTAGTATTTAGAATTCGTGGTCTTGCTTGCGTTGATGAATTCGCAAACAACGCTAAAACTGGCAGATTTGTTATTGTTGAGAATTATCGCACAATAGGCGGTGGTATAATTGATTTGAAGGGATTTTCGGATCAACGCACTAAATCTCAACCAAAATCAGATAATCTTTATCCAGTTGAATCTCGCATTGATCCAACTCGCAGGGCGATTGCGAATGGCCATAAGGGAGGCGTGCTTTGGTTTAGCGGACTTTCAGGCTCAGGTAAAACAACTATTGCACTTGCTTTACAGCAGAAACTTTTTGAAAAAGGCTATCAGGTTTTCGTGTTAGATGGTGATAATATTCGTGGCGGTTTAAGTGCGGATTTAGATTTCTCTAAGGAAGGCAGAAGCGAGAATATCCGCCGAGTTGGTGAAGTTGCAGCACTTTTTGCTCAAGCGGGCGTTATAGTTATCACGGCGTTTATTTCACCTTACAAAGAGGATAGAGACAAAGCCCGTGTTGCAGCTGGTGATTCCTATCATTCAATCTACATCAAAGCTGATGTAGAAACCTGCAAACAGAGAGATCCTAAAGGTTTATATAAAAAGGCGATTGCTGGAGAAATCAAGAATTTTACTGGGATTAATGATAAATTTGATGTTCCTGAAAATGCTGATGTTGTGATTGATACCGCTAAAAATTCTGTTGATGAATCAGTCGCAAAATTAATGGAATATATTGATGCAAACCTCGTTAAACCTATTGATGAAGAATATAGCCGTGCAAAAATTGGCGAGGGGATTTAGTTATATCTTAGTTTTAGGTATTGTTAGGTAAAGGTAGATTTTAATTAATTTCTGTAGTTTTTTCTCTTTAGTATCACCCCAGCTTCAGGCAGTAACATCTGCCTTCAGTATTGCGGGGTCAACCATAAAACAAGCTCATAACCTAAGGTTTATAAGTAATTTCAACAATTAACCCCGCAATAAATGCGGGGTGACTATTGGAGGTTATGGAGCTTAAATATATACTTGCCTAACAATGTCGATAACTTAACTCTGACTTCTAATCTCTAATACCCCAAATCAAATCTTTTGATTAGTGTTTCATCTTCGTAATTGATTGGGCTGATTTTTAGAATTGGTGCCATTCCTTCAATCACCCTTGAAACAACAGGGGCTGCAACCCAGCCACCAGTTGCATAGCCGTAAGTATCAGGGGTTGGTTTTGGCTCATCAAAAATCGCAAGCACTAAATATCTTGGTTTATTCATTGGAAACATTCCTACAAAAGATGCAATAACCACGCCCGGAACATATTTTCCATCAACTACTTTTTCAGAAGTTCCAGTTTTTCCGCCAACAAAATATCCCTTAGCTTCCGCACTTTTGCCAGAGCCACCAGTTACAACAAGCCTATATAATTTTCTCATTGTTTCAGAAGTTTCTTCACTAAAAATTCTAGGGTTGTTTTTACTTTTATGGTTTTTAATAATTGTTGGCTTAACAAGCATACCACCATTTACAAGCGTTGCATTTGCTATTGCAACATGCAGTGGTGTTACTGAAACCCCATGACCAAAAGAAGCCGTTAGTGTAGTTGATAAATTCCAATTTTTTGGCATCATTGGAATAGATTTTTCCTTAATTTCTATCCCCACTTTTTCATAAAAACCAAGCTTTTTATAATATTCCTGCATTGTGCTTGCACCTATGATTTCCGCAATTTTAGCTGTGCCTATATTTGAGGAGTACATCATAATTTCAGGCAGAGCGAGCGGCCTAAATTTACCTTTGTAATCTGAGATTTTGAACCTACCAATTTTAATTGGCTCGCTTGCATCAATCACGGTTTTAAGATTTACTAATTTTTTTTCTAAACCAATTGCGAATGTAATTGGCTTAAAAGTAGAACCCATCTCATAATTTCCAAGCGTTATGCTATTAAATTGGTTTGAAATTGTTAGAGATTGCGGGGTGTTTGGGTCATAATCTGGCAAGTTCACTAGCGCTAAAATTTCCCCACTATTAACATCCATCACAAGGCCGCTTGCAAATTTTGCCTCGTGCTTTTTCATCTGATTTAGAAGCTCAGTGTGGAGAAGGCTTTGTATTCTGACATCTAAAGAGGTATCCACCCTACCATTTGCTGAATGAATTTCAAACTCAGCCTCATCAATGCCATCAATATATTTTTCAAATCCTGTTAAGCCTTGTGCGTCAACCCCAACCATTCCAAGCGTATGTGAGAACAAATTTAGATGCGGATAAGTTCTTTTTACCTCAACATCAAAATTTAGGTAAGGTATACCAAGATCGTTCACTGCCTTCATTTCCATTGGGTGAAGATTTCTTTTTATCCACACAAATGCTTTTTTAGAAGAAAGTTTTTTTATCAAATCTTGCTCGTTTAATTCAGGAAAAATTTTTCTTAATTGCCTTGCAATCATTGTTGGGTTTTTCAAATTGCGTGCATCTGCATAAAGTGAATTTGTCTTAAGATTTGTTGCAATTAAGATGCCGTTTCTATCATAGATAGGAAGCCTTTCAGCCTTTTCAAATTGTTCGTTATAAAATTTTGCACCTTCATATTCCAGCTCCAAAAAGAAGGTTAGCTTTATAAGCTTAAATGCGATTGCAAAATAAATTAGAAAAACAATTACAGAATATAAAATGATTCTATTTTTACTTTTATCAATTACGCTACTAATTGAGCCATCTAGGGAAAGGTTGAGTTTAACGGGCTTTCGCATCAATTTTATCTCAAGCTAGGTGAGTTAGTATTGGTAGAAAAATAAATATTTGTCTCAGGAAGATTTTTCAAATCAGTGAATTGAAAATATTTTGGTGATTGCATAACAACCTCTGAACTGAGCCTCATAACCAAGTTTTTAAGCCTCTCTGGATTATTTTGATAACTCCATTCTGCTTCAAGAATCTGAATTTCTTCTTCATAACTTGACATTTTGTAGTTAGTTTTTTTTATTTCTTTGCGTAGAGAATCAACTTGGTTTTCAGTGAAATACACTAGGAAAACCAACACTAAGAAAGAAATAATATATATAATTTTTTTTGAGTTTATCATTGTCATTCTTAATTTATTAAACTCATTTTTTTTCTTTGTAAAACTCTTAATTTAGCTGATCTCGCTCTAACATTATTTTTTATTTCAAAATCGCTTGGTAAAATTGGCTTTCTTGTTACCAACTCAAACTCAGAAAAATGTTGATTTGCTTGAGTTTCAAGCGATGGCAAATATCTTGATACGCCAGAATTATAGCCAGAAATTTCTCTGAAAAAATTTTTTACGATTATATCTTCACCAGAGTGAAAAGTAATAACGCAAATTCTTCCTTCATTTTTTATAAATTGCGTTGCTTTTTTTAAGGCAATTTTTAACTCATCAAGTTCATCATTAATATAAATACGGATTGCTTGAAAAGTGCGGGTTGCAGGGTGAATACCATCTTTGCCCCTGCCTAAAACTGAAAGAATTATATTCGCAAGTTGCGTAGTTTTTGTAATTCTTTTTTTAGCTCTTTCACGAATTATTGCCGAAGCAATTTGACGAGATTTTCTTTCATCACCATATCGAAAAATTACACCTGCAATTTCTTCCTCTTTTGCTTCATTGATAAAATCTTCGGCACTAAGCCCATCATCGCTCATTCTCATATCAAGTGGGCCTTCTTCCTGAAAGGAAAAACCACGCCTTGGCGTATCAATTTGCATTGAAGAAACGCCTATATCAAACAAAATTCCATCAACTTCACTAACATTTATTGACCTCAAAGCTTCATCTAAATCAGAAAATTTTGAGTTCAAATAAATAAATCTATCACCAAATTCTTGCTTCAATTCTTCTGCATATTGCTTGGTGTGAATATCTCTATCAAGTGCAATAACTCTGCAATTCGCACTCTCAAGAATGGCTCTTGAATGCCCCCCTGCCCCGAATGTGCAATCAAGATAGGTTTTTCCATCTTGCGGATTTAGTTGCTCCAAAGTTTCTTTTAGTAATACCGAAATATGTGATTCTTCACTTTGCATATAAGTAATTTTTCTACGATAATTTTGTTCAAAAATATAAGAAAAATCTTCAAACTTATAACTATATATCTGTAAATTTTCCAAATTCATTTTTTGTTTTTTTCTCTTTAACGCAATATTTTTACCCCGCAATAAATGCGGGGTGACATCTTCAGAAAACCCTAACCCAACCTTAACTTTCCACGATTTACTTTTGCAATTTCGCGAGAATTATTGAAATATTTTTCAAATTTTTCTGGATTCCAAATTTCAAAAGTAAAACCTTTACCAACAAAAATCGCCTTATCTTTAAGCCCTGCGAATGATATTAATTCTTCAGGCAAGATAATTCTGCCATCATTATCAATCGCAATTTGTTTGCTTCCCCCTAGAATGCTGGTTGCGAAGGCATCTCGCTCATCAGCGTAAGGGTCAAGGCTATCTATTGAGTTTGCTAGCTTCTCAATTCTTTCCATTCCGCACGCCTCAATGCATGGGTTTATAAAAGATTGGTAAGCAATAATTCCGTTAAAATCCTCATTTTTCAAAGCCTCGCGAAATAGAGCCGGCACAGAAATTCTACCCTTCGCATCAAGCTTATTTTCGTAATTTGAAATGAATATCCCCACAAAAACCTTAAATGGAATTAATTGGAATTTTTTGGTATAAAATGGAATTATATGGTTTTTTAATCAATTTTGCAATAAATATTTTATAATTTCGGAAATAAAAAAGCCCTTCAAAAGAAGGGCTTAGAAATTTATGGATAATTTATTAAATAATCACTCACCTTTTTGCTTGCTGAGAACTTTTACCATCTTTTGTTTATCAGCATCCCAGCGGAATTGCGTAACAATAACTTTTGTGCCAGTTGTAATAATATCGCCGTTTTCCATGTGAATGACATCATAGCCTTTCTGCAAGGCTTCTTTGATAATTTCTTGGCAAGAATCAATATATTGCTCATCTTTCATAAACTCCACAGATTCTCCCTTGCCCTTAGTTTTAGGCAGAGAATCTATAGTATCTTTAATTGAATCAACCATTTTGCCTCCATTAATCTTTTTTCCTAAATGAATCTAGGGTTACAACATTAGAGCCTGAATTACCATCTATTTTTTTGCTTTGCTTGGAAGAATTCTTTTTTGAAGCAGGCTTTTTATTGCCCTCAGAGATAAGCTCCGCATTAGAATCTGCATCTTCAAGCATTATCGTATTGAACTGCAAACCGAATTTTACACTTGGATCAACAAAAGAAACAAGGGCAGAAAATGGTATTGTAATATTTTGTTTTACATGATCAAAGCTCAAAACTATTGAGAAATATTGATCTTCAACTTCTAAATCATAAAATTGGTGCTGAAGCACAATAGTCATCTCTTTTGGGTATCTTTTGCGTAATTCATCAGACATCATAACGCCTTGGGCATCAGTTTTGAAGGTGATGAAAAAATGATGTTGCCCTGGCAAGCCATCTTTTGTAATTTGCCTTAAAACAGACTTAACCACATCATGCATGGCTTTATCTATGAGCTTTGCGTAATCTATATTTTTATCTTTCATTATAATAATAGAAAATTTTCAACTTTTATTTCAGAGTTTTTTTAATATCTCAAGCGGAAAATTTGAAGCGATTGAGTATGGCTAAAGAAGTTATAATTCAAAAAAATATTATTACCCAAAAATTACCAAAATCAAATTTTATAGTAGAGCTTTTGCTAACAAAAAATTTAATAAATAAGATATAAATCAGTGCCCGACGGGACACGCCTTAATTTATTAAGAAATTGATATATAGGGATAATCCGCCATCTCATTTTAACTGATACCCCCAAAAATACCCCCAAGTTTTTTTATAATGTCTATAGGTTTAATTTAGATTGCTATTTATCTTCAATACACACCTAAATCATCTTCTATTCCTTTGATGCTGGAGTAGATAGGTTCACGAAAATTACTTCTGATAGACCTAAAATCTATCCTAAAAGAGTATTATTGGGTATCAGACCCTAAAAATTTCTATGTAAAAGGAAGCTATAACCAACTAATTGGTTTAATTAGAAATGTTGGTGTTATAGATTATATTCTTGAAAAATTTGGCAATAAATCTAATCATAAAAATATTTCAAGTTAAGGCAAGTTTATGAATATTGAAGAATCTTACTTCGCTTTTGCCCTCGCAATTGAAGATCTAGAAAAAGAAGAGCCTGATTTTAGAAAAAAGCTCAACGCAAGTTTGCAATCTTTGCTTCATTTTAGAATTAACCAACTGCCTGAAACCCTTCAAAAAAGGCTTGAGGCTCTTCTTGAAAAGTCAGTTGACCTAAAAAGTAAAGAAATCTTCAAAACTGATTTTTTATCTGATAAAGAAATTTATAATCTCATTGACGAAATTGAATTTATTTTTGATGAAATTTGCAAACTCAGAAAAAGGCTTTAGAAATTATTGATGCAAATTCGAATTAAATTGTCTTTAAGATTTTACCAAATTTAATTCAAAGCTTTTAATTCATTAATTTTTTCTGCAATATTTAGAAATTCGTTTCTTTCAAAGTCATTTTTTTGGCAATATTTACCAATAAAATTCATCATTGTTAACATATCTTCTCCGAAAGAGAGGGATTCATCTTCCTTGGCGGTAGATATTATATCCAAATAAGCTTTTTCTAAAATTTTAGTGATGCTTTTACTGCCGGCTTTATTTGATTCAGATACCAAAAAGTATAATGCACTAATAAATGTAGAAACATCAACTTTTTTAGATTGCTTTTCTGTTGTTTGCATATTCACCTTCATATTTACCATAGTTTATAATTGACTCATTGATACCGGTTTTTTTTCTTACTAAAGCGAGATTTTCCTCTGAAACTTCAACCTCGCCAGAGCGAATTCTATCGCCGTTATCGATTGTTATAACATCACTCCAATAGCTAACTTTCCAGCCATTTTTTTCAAATATATTATTCCAATAGATTGGAAGCATAATACCAACATATTTTTTAATTCCAGCTTGCAAGCCATATTCTAAATAACCTAGGATAATTTCTTGAATAATTCTTTTTCTTAAAGGGGCATCTAAGCCTTTATCTACGCAGAATCTTGTTCCTTCCCATATATCTACTGATGATGGAAGTGGAACATTTTCAGCTAATTTTGGAAAAACTTCCTTTAACATATATGGTCTATCTGTTGGATATAAACGAGAAACACCTCTCGCAATTCCATTATAATCTCGCCAAATGAGGTAAGTGGTTGCAGGGTTGTCATATTGATCAAATTCAAGATTTCTTATTGTTGGCACTTCCCAGCCTTGTCTTTGAATTATACTTCTATATCTAAGTTTATGCTGTTCTGCTATTGGGTTGCCATCAAAAAGATGATTGGTTTCTAAGGTAACGCATTCTATAGTCATATACTCTCCCTGTTTTTTGGGAGAATGCCTTAAAGCAAAAGTTAATTCATCCTACCAAGGTAGGTAGGATATCTAGTTGAAAACATAATTCGGAGTTATTAATCCAAGTCTTATGGCTTTTACGACTGCAAAAACCCTGTCATTAACATCTAATTTCTTAAATATATTCTTTGAGTGAAACCTTACAGAATCATATGATATTCCAATAATATCTGCAATATCGCCATCTTTCTTGCCAGATGCATACCACAACAATATTTCTCTTTCTCTATTAGTTAAGGCAATTTTATTATCATTATTTGGGCGTTTGCATAAATCCAAGTAAACTAAGTGAAATTGATGCGTAATAGCCCTTAACATTGATAAAATATCAATATTCAAATCTAAATCTCTTTCTGAGCTTGCAATTCCAACCCCTGCTATTTCCCCATTTGCACCATAAAGAGGTATTCCAACTCCGCTAAGAAGTTTAGCATCATCTGCTTCATTCATAACTAGCAACTCATCTTTGTTAAGTTCTCTTTCTTCTGAGATGGATTTCCAAGCAAATGGCTTAACGCTCTTAAATGCTTGCTTGGGAACAGGATCAAGCTTTTGATAGCCCTTTTCCATATAATGTTTTAAAAAATCTTGCGGGTAATTACCCATTATTGCATGACCGGCCTGAAGACCAGCTTTGTAGTGATCAGTAATTAAACTATAAACAACTTTATCAAAACCGAAATATTCAAGGGTTTTTCTATATTCAATAAAAAGCTCATCAATATTATTGATTCTATTAGATTTTAATATGAACTCCTCTAATATCGACATTGCCTAAAATATTTTGGTTATTTACCAGACATAATTTTCATCATTGTTAATAAAAATTCCTTATTTTCTTTTGAAATATTGCTGAATAGACCAATTAACTCCAAATCTGAGGATTCTTTTTTATCATTATTATTACAATTTTTGTAAACTTCATTCATGAAAACTGAAACATCTACATCTAACTCATTTAGAAGATGAATTAATGAATCAGCAGACATTCTATCTTGCCCTTTTTCATATTTTTGATATTGTTGAGGAGAAATAGAAAGAACATTTCCAGCATCTTTTTGACTCAGCCCTTTTGATAATCTGAGCTCTTTTAAGTTATTAGAAATACTTTCTCTGATTTCTAAAATTTTGCTATTCATGGTTGAACAACTTGGATTTTGTTCTACCTAAGCTATAAAAACATTAATTGTCAATTAAAAATGGATTTTAAACCTAGAATTGAATTATTTCATACAAAAGATAATATTATCTATCCTGAAAAATATCATCAAAATTTTATAGATAAATTTGATGCACAAGATGAAGATGTAATTATGGAAGGTCTGCTTTCTTATTTTTGAAAACAGCAAACTAATTAGTTTTAATAGAATGGCAGCAACCAATATTTATAGGGTTTTGCAATTTATTTTACATGCAAAAACATTAAATTTTTTATCTTCAATACCCATCTAAATCATCTTCTATTCCTTTTATGCTGGAGTAGATAAGATAAGCAATCAAGACCAAGAAAAGTAAGAGAAGTGCAGAAAAAACTAACATAAAAAAAGGCTAGTAACTTTTCATCACTAGCCCAATAAATTAATTGCCGTTTAAGCTACTGCCATAATTATTATATGGGTTGCCATCTGCACGAGTTCTAAAGTGAGGCTGAACATAAGTTCCGTTGTTTTTGTAATAGCCATTCACCCTTTGATAGCCTTGAGCAAATGCACTGCTTACAGAAAGAAAAACGCCAGTTGCAATTATTATTGTTAGAATTTTAGACTTCATAGAAAGCTCCCTTTTATTAATTATAATAAAAAGCTACCAAGCGTTTATCTTAAGGTTAGTTAGATATTTTCATGGTAGCTGGGAGTTCGAAAGCCGACAAGAAGTGCGACTGTGGCTATTTTTAGCCTTACAGCTTGGACATGTATAACCACCTCCCAGCCATGAAGACTAGGAAGGGCATATTTTTATACGGTATATGTTGTAAACCGCTTCTTGAATAGGTTTCGACACCCAATGCAGATTTCCCTGCACAAAAGAAAGGCTAATAGATTATTTCAGGTTAGTCAAACAAGTTTTAAGATTCATTAAGATTTATCTTATTGCCCCATTTGCTTTTTAACAATCAAAATAAACATTCCTTAACTCTAAAGTGTGTAACCGCCTCTACCCATCTATATTATACCCCACCCTTGCAAGGGGCTACCCCCCCCATTAATAAATTGTACCAAAACAATATTAGTGTTTATCTTGTATAAGCACCACTATAAAGCCTAATCAAAATTTCAAAATCTCCCCTAGGGGGTGTTTTTTATATGGTTATAGTAGCGAATTTTTCAATCGGCTTATTACCCAAATATTACCCAAATCAAATTTTTAGAAGAGATTTTGCAAATAAGAAATTTAAGAAATAATATGTAAATCAATAACTTAAGATGGTGACCCCGACGGGACTCGAACCCGTGCTACCGCCGTGAAAGGGCGATGTCCTAACCGCTAGACGACGGGGCCAAATTGAAGCTGTCTTTGCTGTAAGAAAGTGAACTAATATCCAAAATTTACCTTATTTCAAGAAAAATTTACAATTATTTTGAAAATCCTCAGCAACTCAATATAAGCATTCTAAATGCAACATAAAAAAATGTTAGAAACTTGGATAATTTTAGCAGTTTTGGCAGCAATTTCGCAATCAGTCAGAACGTGCTTGCAAAAAGATTTAGCAAAAAAATACTCACCAATTTTTATAACTTGGGGAAGGTTTTTATTTGGCGTTCCTATCGCTTTTATCTATCTTATTTTTTTAACAATTTCACATTTTAATTTACCAAGCATCTCTTTTGAATTCTTATTTTATTGCAGTTTAGCAGGACTTTCACAGATAGTTGGCTCTATAATGCAAACCTCACTTTTAAGAGATAGAAATTTTGCAGTAGGCATAGCATATAGCAAAACTGAGGCAATTTTAGCGGCGATTTTTGCTTATATTTTATTTGCTGAAAAAATTAGTTTGTTTGAATTTTTCGCAATCATTATTGGCTCTTCAGGTGTAATAATCCTCTCTTTACTTGGAAATTCTGGAGGTTTAAGTTTTGAAAACTTAAAAACAAAAACCTCTCTAATTGGCTTAACGCTTGGAATATTCCACGCTTTCACCGCAATTTTTATTAGGGAGGCCTCTCTTAGCTTGGAATCAAAATTCACAATTTCAGCGGGCTTAACATTATTTTCTGTGATGCTCATTCAAGCTACATTTTTAACCATTTACCTAAAAATTAAAAATCTAATTATAATTGAAGATTTCAAAAATTATTCTTCTCTTAAAGAGTTAATTTTATTAGGTGTCATAGGTGTTGTAACCTCAATTTTTTGGTATAGTGCTTATTCAATTCAAACAGCATCACTTGTAAATGCGGTTGGGCAAGTTGAGTTGATTTTCTCACTACTTGCAACTAGAATTATATTTAAGGAAAAAATAAAAAACCTTGAAAAATTAGGAATTAGCCTAATTATAATAAGTGTATTAGCTTTAGTTTTATAGTTTAGAAAAATGAATAATAAAAATTTGATAAAAGAGATATTAATTGCAAGTAATAACAAAGGAAAAGTTAAGGAAATAAAGGATTTGCTGACGCCTTTTAATTATAAAATTCTATCAACAGAAATTCTTGGCAATATAGATGAGCCTGAAGAAACTGGTGATTCCTTCGCTGAAAATGCCCTTATAAAAGCTAAATATTATTCTGAAAAATCTGGTAAAATATGTCTTTCAGATGATTCTGGAATTGAAGTTCATTCACTAAATAATATGCCGGGGATTTACTCTGCGAGATGGGGTGGTGTTAAAAAAGATTTCAACCTTGCAATGCAAAAAGTTGAAGATGCATTAAATGAAAACGGGATAAATACTAGATATGAAGGGCAAGATATCGCGGATTATAACAAAAAATTGCTTTCTGCAAATTTTACTTGTGCTTTATGTTTGTATTTTCCAAATGGTGAATATAAAATTTTTGAAGGTAAAGTTTTTGGCACGCTAACCTTTCCACCCCGCGGAGATGCCGGCTTTGGTTATGATCCAATTTTTATTGCGGAAGGGCATAACAAAACTTTTGCTGAAATTGAGCCAGAATTTAAGCATCAAATTTCTCATCGTGCTAAAGCATTTGAGAAATTTGTAAATTATTTGAAGTCGTAATTAAATGAATTTATTTAGAAGAATAAAAGAGAGTTTGAGCAAATCTTCCAAGGCTATAAGCGAGGGAATTTCTAGCGTTTTTACCAAAAGAAAATTAGATGATGAAGCCCTTAATGAGCTAGAAGAAATTTTAATTATGGCTGATATGGGGGTTAAAACTTCCGCTGAAATTATCGCAGGCATTAGAAAAAAGAAATTTGATAAAGAAGTTACTGAAGAAGAAATAAAGCAAAGCCTTTCTGAAGAAATCTTAAATATCCTAAGTAAATCTGGGGTTGATAATGGTTTAGATTTTTCTAAAAAGCCCCTATGCCTTATGTTTGTTGGGGTTAACGGCACTGGCAAAACTACATCTATCGGAAAACTCTCTGCAAAACTTCAAAAGGAAGGCAAGAAAGTTTTAATCTCAGCCTGTGATACATTTAGGGCGGCGGCAGTTGAGCAACTCGCAAAATGGGCGGAAAGAAGCGGTGCAGATTTTTTTAGCGGCGTTGAAAATCAAGACCCAGCCTCAGTTGCATTTCAAGCCTATGAAAAGGCTAAGATTGAAAATTATGATGTTATTTTAATTGATACAGCAGGCCGCTTGCAAAACAAAAAAGGCTTGATGGAAGAATTAGCTAAAATTTCAAGGGTTCTCAAAAAACACAATGAGGAATTACCTCACAAAACAATTTTAGTTTTAGATGCAACAACAGGGCAGAACGCGGTTTCTCAGGCGGAAATTTTTAGTGAAATTGCGAAAATAAATTCTCTTATTATCACCAAATTAGATGGCTCTGCAAAGGGCGGTGTAGTAGTTGGAATTGTTGATAAATTCAAAATTCCAATCTTCAAAATTGGCGTTGGAGAAGGGTTAGACGATTTAGAAAATTTCAATCCAGAAGATTTTTCAAAATCTTTAGTTGGTTTGGGTTAATCAACAAATATCTTTATATAAAATTTTTTTCAAATATATTTAATCTGAAAACTTTATAAACCTTTGCTATCAAAGCTTAAAAGTGAAAGATTACATCCATAAAGAATTTCCCAAAACTTGTGCATCTGATGATTTTATGGGGCAAGTTAAAAGAACTATCGCAGGCAAGCCGATACCTCAAGAGCAGATAGATATGATAACTTCATCTATCAGAAACAATCTAAAACTTAATACAAATGATATATTGCTAGATTTATGTTGTGGTAATGGAGCATTATCTGAGATTTTTCATAGAGAAATAAAAGCCTATCTAGGCGTTGATTTTTCTGAATATTTAATTGAGGTCGCAAAAAAGAATTTTGAAAAATTGCCAAATTTCTCATTTATCCTTTCTGATGCATTTGAATATGTAAAAAATGAAACTCAACCCGAAAGATTCACTAAATGTCTATGCTATGGTGCATTCCAGTATCTACCACATAATAATGCAACTGAAATTTTAAAATATCTTTGTAATAATTTTATTAATATTGAATCAGTTTATATTGGCAATTTACCAGATAAAAATAGGGCTGAATCCTTCTTTTATAAAGATATTGATTACAAAAATATTCTTAATGATAACAACTCTGCGATTGGAATATGGCGTTCAGTATCAGAGATGGAAGAGCTTGCAAATATTTCTGGTTGGAAAGCTGAAATTATAAATATGCCAGCTAGTTTTTACTCATCTCATTATAGATATGATGTTAAACTCACACGCAAATAATCTTTCAAGCAAAGATAAAAAAGATATTTTTGAGTTAGCTTTATTTGGTGGTGAGCCTTTATTCTCTAAAATTAAATCAACCTCTAATTTATTCCGCCCGAAAGAATCAGATTTCTTCAAATATGCAAAAACTATATTTGAAACTCGCAGATTATCAAATAATGGTGAACTTGTTCAGTTGATGGAGAGAAGATTGTGCGAAATTCATCAAGTAAATAATTGTATAGCTGTTTGCAATGGTTTGTGGGCATTAGTTATGACATTAAAATCTATTGCTCTAGAAGGCAAAAGTGAAGTTATAATGCCTTCGCTAACTTATAGAAGAATGGCAGATGTAACTGCTTGGGTTAAACTTACACCTAATTTCTGCGATGTTAATAAAAATACTCTTGGAATATCTAGGCAGAATGTAGAGCCTCTGATAAACAATAATACTGCCGCAATTATTGCTGCTCACCCAATGGTTAATTTATCTGATATAACCAGTTTAGTTGAGCTTGCGAAAGAAAAGAATATTCCGTTGCTGTTTGATTCTGTTGAGGCAGCTTACGCATCTTATAATGGAAAAATGCTTGGTAGTTTTGGCAGAGCTGAAATTTATTCAATGCACGCTAGTAAATTTCTAAACGGCTTTGAAGCTGGCTATATAACCACTAACGATGATGACCTTGCAAAAAATCTCAGAATAATGAGAGGCTTTGGCTTCAATAACCCTGACAATGTTGAAATGCTTGGGCTGAATGCAAAATTAAATGAGTTGCATGCCGCGATGGCATTAGCCTCATTAGATAGCATTGATTCTCAAATAGAAAAAAACAAGCTAAGATATTTGCTTTATAAAAGTGAACTTAGCAAAGTTAAAGGTTTAGAGCTTGTAAATTATGATGAGTCTGAAAAGCGAAGCTACAAAACAATATTAATAAAACTCAATCAAGATTGGGGAATTTCAAGAGATGATACTATAAAATTGATGCATAAAGAAAATATGCTTGTAAGGCCTTATTATTGCCCTCCTCTGCATACTAAAAAAACCCACTATAAAGTTATTTTTGATTCTTTACCTAACACCGAAATAATGAAAGATGAGTATATTCTAATGCCTTGCGGTGAGTTTGTTAGTGAAGATGATATTATAAAAATTGTAAACTTCTTAAACTTTGTGAGCGATAATAGTAAAGAAATAAAAAGTAAATTATGATAGATAATAAAAACATTCTGACCAAACCAATTCCTGTTGGACAAATGAACTTTCCTAGCTGGGAGAGGTTTGAAAATGCTTTCAAAGGCATTTTCAATAGGGAATATTATACAAATCATGGGCCATTATTAGCAGAGCTTGAATCTAAGTTAGAAAAATTCCTTAAAGTAAAAAATGTAGTATGCGTAACAAATGGAACTATCGCATTAATAATCGCCGCAAAGGCACTTGGCTTAAGCGGCAAAGTTATAGTTCCATCATTTTCTTTTATTGCAACTGCACAATCTCTAACTTGGGCTGGGTTAGAGCCAGTTTTTTGCGATGTTGATCCAACCACACATCACATAAAGGCTGATTTAGCAGAAAAACTTATTGATAGTAATGTAAGTGCAATATTAGCGGTTAATCTGTGGGGAAATAGTTGTGCCGTTGAAGACTTACAAAATCTTGCCAATACTAAAAAGATAAAATTATATTTTGATTCAGCCCATGGATTTGGTTGCGAAAGAAATGGAACCAGCTTGGCTTGTTTGGGTGAGGCTTCAATTTTTTCATTCCACGCTACAAAAATTCTTAATGCGGCAGAAGGCGGTTGCGTATGCACAAATGACGATGAACTTGCGGAAAAAATACGCAATATAAGAAGTAGTTATGGCGTAAGAAAGCAAGTTGATATTCCATTTACTGGCAATGGAAGAATGTCTGAGGCTCAAGCGGCTATGGCCTTGCTAAGCCTTGAAGATTATAAATTTAATCAAAATAGAAATAGGGAATATTATAACTTATATTGCAAATTACTATCTGAAATAAAAGGTATAAAAATTTACCAACCTGATAGTAATGGCTTAAGCAATTATCAATATGTTGTCTGCCAATTAAATGAAAAGGAATTTGGTGTTTCTAGAGATAATCTTGTAAATTATCTTCGCTCAAAAAATATTTTAACTAGAAGATATTTCACCCCCGGAATGCATAGAACAATTCCATATTGTAATGATTTTCCTCAATATTTGAATGCTTGCCCTAACACAGATAAACTCTGTGCATCTGTTTTTCAGTTACCTTCTGGGCAAGATGTAACCCCAGAAATTATAAAAATAATTTGCGATATAATAATAAATTTTTACAAAAATTCACAAAGCTGTAGTAAATGAAACTAGGAATAATGCAGCCTTATTTTTTTCCTTATATTGGCTATTTTGCTTTAATAGCGAATACTGATAATTGGGTTGTATTTGATATTACCCAATATACACCCAAAACTTGGATAAATCGCAATCGTGTTTTGCACCCAAATAATGGCTGGCAATATATAACGGTGCCACTAAGCAATTCCTCAATAAATATAAAAATCTCAGAAGCAAAAATTCTTAGTAAAGAAAAATCATCTCAAAGGATATTAGCACAAATTGAGCATTACAAAAAAAATGCCCCATATTTTCAGAATGTAAAAAAAATAATTGAAAAAACCTTTAATGAAACATCTAGTGATTATTTAATAGAGCTTAATATTAACTCACTTAAAAATATCTGCGAATATTTAGAGATAAATTTTAACTATATTATTGCCTCAAAGCATAATTTTACATTTCATAATAATATGAAGGCTGGTGATTGGGCTTTGGAAATTGCCTCTCAACTGGGTGCAAATGAATATATAAACCCTGAAGGCGGTAAAGATTTATTTAATGAAAAAGATTTTTTAGAAAGAGGAATAAAACTAACTATTTTAACCTCACCTAAATTTGAATATGAATGTAAAAATTATAATTTTGAAGATAGGCTTTCAATAATTGATGTTTTAATGTGGAATAAACCAGAAGATGTTAGAAAAATAATTTCTTAATACTTTTCCAGCATCATTGAAAATTTTTCCAATAATTCTTGAAAGCTTTTCTCGCGGTTGAATAATACATCTTTATTTTCAAGAATAGTTTTTTGAGCAGAATTATAAAAACCTCTATCATTCGCAAGGTTAAAGCATATTTCAACATACTCATTAATATCTTTTGCGATTAATGAGTTAAGACCTATTTTTGAATAAAAAGCGGCGGCTAACCTGCCACCACATAAGAAACCTTTCTTCATTGTTACTATCGGATACCCCTCTATAAAAGCCATATATCCTGTGCTTCCTGCACCAAAATAAAAACTATCCAATAAACAATCTGCCTCTTTAAGATATGAAATAAAATCATTTTTATTGGCCTTCGGCAAAAATAATATTCTTTCAAAAATATCTCTGCTTAAACTACTTTTAAGGCGATTTTTGATAGAATTTGTTATATATTCTCTATCTTCAAATAAAACCACCGCTCCATTTTCATCTTTCTTAAGAATTGCTTCAATTACTTTATCAAAATCTGGGTGAAATTTATGAAGCTTTAACGGAACAATATATAATTTTTTATCAGATGGTAAGTTAAGCTCTACCTTATTTTTGAAAGATCCTTTGAACTCACTGACATCAGGAAAATCGCAATAATTATCTAACAGAATCATTTTTTCGGTGAAATATTCTTGAGATTCTTCGTCATCAAAATTTTTACTAGATATATAATAATCAATAGTATCAATACCAGAAGTTATTGGAATACCATTCATACTACACTGCACTGGTGCAAGCCTTGCGTAAGCTAAGTAATAAGATAAAGAATTTATTCCTAGCTCTAAGTGAATAATTATATCAGGTTGCTTTGATTCAATAAATTTTTGAGATTCTAAAATATCAATAGGTAAGTTAAAGGCTCTATCTAAATTCTTATATTCTAGCCATATATTATCATTATTTTCAATTTGTGCAGTTGAAAATATAAGTGCCTCATAATGTTTATTATCTAAAAGATTTTTGAATATAGAAGCAAAACAATCTGCAACAACATGGGTTGCATCATATCTAATAATAAAACCAATTCTAATTTTTCTATCATTTGGCTTTTTATAATTTTTAATGTGGCTTGCTTCAAAACTCAATATTGGAGTCGCCTTTCTAAGAAGCATCGCATATTTTTTATTTAACTCTCTATTATTATAATTTTGGTAAATTAGATGATAAAAAGTTTGATAATTTTCTATCAACGGATTTTTTATATGCAGATTTTTATTAAGAAGATTATTCAGATTTTCTTCATATTCAGAACGCCAGTTTTTTATATCTTCACTAGAATTAAAAAACCAAGGACATAATGTTTTCATTGTAACAAGAGTTCCATCAGATTTTTCTAAATCATATAATTTTTGATAATATTTTTTTGCCTCATCAACTGATTTAGTTATGTAAACTAAACTGCACATTTCCTTTAATAATGGAATATTATTGGGCTGAATTTCAAAGGCTTTAATAAACAAGTTTGATGCCTGCTCATTTAGGCGAAAAATTTTGTAAGTAAGTGCTAGACGATTTAATATATCAAAATTATTTGTAAAAATATTATTTGCTACTTCAAGCAGATTTCCAGCTTTATCATATTGTTTTGTGTTGAAATAAATTTCAGAAAGCTCAAGATATGCGTCAAGCAATTTATCATTTTTATTGATGGCAAGATTATAAGCTTTAACTGCTAACTCAAAATTACGAATATTTTTTAAGCCTCTAGCGAGTAAAAGAATTGCAGGAATATTATCTGGGTCAATCTGCAATATATTATCTGAAAACTCTATGCATTTTGAATAATTTTTATCTCTAAAATATTCCTTAGCCTTATCAAGCAAGCGTTTAGTTTTTATACTTGTCATTGATAAAAATTTTCAAAAATAATTATTTTAACAAACTATCTCTTAGATTTTTTCTATCTTCTTCTTTGAGTGGAATTAGCCCTTTGAGGGAAAGATAACCAGTATCACCGATTGCATCTTCGCTAACAAGCTCGTTTAAGAATTCTTTTAAGCCAGCAACTTTGCCTATATGCTCACCTTTAACATACATATAAAGCGATCTAGAAACTGAATATTTTCCAGAATGAATATTATCAAATTCAGGTGTTGCACCATCAATTGTGCTACCTTGAATAGTATCAGAATTTTGATCTAAGAAGCTGAAACCAAAAATTCCAAGCGAGTTTGTATTATTCTTAAGCTTTTGAACAATCAAATTATCATTCTCGCCAGATTCAATATATGCACCATCTTCACGGATTTCATGACAATTTTTTCTTCTGATTTCCTCGTCTGGATATTCTGCCACAAACTCCTTAATATTGAGGCAACTTGGCTCCATAACTATTTCAACAAAAGCATCTCTAGTGCCTGAAGTTGGCGGTGGACCATAAACTTCAATCTTATTATTAGGAAGGCTTGCATCAACATCGCTCCAATTTTTATAAGGGTTTTCAACGAGTTTTCCATCAACTGGAACTCTTTTCGCTAGTGCTTTGAAAATTTGTTCTTTGGTTAAAGTGTAGGCCGTAACCTCTTTAGAATTGGCTAAAACTATACCATCATAGCCGATTTTAATTTCTTTAATATTATTTACACCATTAGATTTGCAAAGCTCCGCCTCACTTTCTTTAATTTTACGAGATGCATTTGTTATATCAGGAAATTCAAAACCTGCACCACTACAAAATAATTTCATACCGCCACCAGTGCCAGTTGACTCTACGATTGGGGTTCTGAAATCAGTTTTAGTGCCAAACTCTTCTGCAACAACGGTTGCAAATGGGTAAACCGTTGATGAACCAACGATTCTAATTTGTTCTCTCGCTTCAGAATTTGATGCAGATGCTAACAATATAGCGATTGCGAATAGTAACTTTTTCATTCCACCTCTATAAAAGTTTTGAGATGTCTCAATAGCATTTTTCATCAAGCCTTGCAATAAGATTTAGAATAGTTATTTAAGAATTACAGGTAGTGTTTACTATAAATAGATTTATAACTATTAAACTCATAATGTCACCCCGCACTTGGTTAGAGGGGGTAATGGCTAAATTGTTTCTAAGCAATAGGTTTGAGCGTGTTTTATAGTTAACTCCGCAACAAGTGCGGGGTGACAATTTTCTGCAAATCTATGTTTGGTAAACATTACCTAATTATTAATTTAATAAGTATATTTTATGGCAAAAGCAAAAATCGCATTAGTTGGCGCAGGAAATATTGGTGGAACTCTGGCTCATTTAGTTGGCTTGAAAGAACTTGGCGATGTTGTTCTGCTTGATATTAATGAGGGGATTCCTCAAGGTAAATCACTTGATATTGCGGAATCTGCTCCAGTTGAGGGCTTTGATGGTGCTTTTATCGGCACGCAAGATTATAAAGATATTGAAGGTGCTGATGTTGTGATTGTTACGGCTGGTGTGCCAAGGAAACCAGGTATGAGTAGAGATGATTTGCTCGGCATTAATGCTGGAATTATCAGAACTGCAGGCGAGGGAATTAAAAAATATGCTCCAAATGCTTTTGTGATTGTTATTACAAATCCGCTTGATGCGATGGTTGCGGTGATGCAAAAAGTTACTGGCTTCCCAACTAATAAAGTTGTAGGAATGGCTGGCGTGCTTGATTCTGCAAGGTTTAGATATTTCCTTTCTGAAGAATTCAAAGTTTCTGTAGAAGATGTAACGGCTTTCGTTTTAGGTGGTCATGGCGATACTATGGTGCCTTCAGTTCGTTATTCAACTGTGGCTGGAATTCCGCTTCCAGACTTAATTAAAATGGGTTGGACTACACAAGAAAAATTAGATAAAATCGTGCAAAGAACTCGTGATGGTGGTGCGGAAATTGTAGGCTTGCTTAAAACTGGCTCTGCGTTTTATGCCCCTGCATCTTCAGCAATCGCAATGGCTGAAAGCTATTTGAAAGATAAGAAAAGGGTTCTGCCTTGTGCTGCATATCTTAATGGCGAATATGGAGTAAAAGGCTTATATATTGGCGTTCCAGTAGTGCTTGGCAAAAATGGCGTTGAGAAAATTGTAGAAATTCAGCTTGATGCAACCGAAAAAGAAATGTTTGATAAATCAGTTACTGCCGTGAAAAGCTTATGCGAGGCGGTGAAGTTGTAATCAATCTATGCAAAAATTTCAATTTCAAGAGCCAAAATTTATCAATGGGCTTTCTGCTGTTTATAACAATTATGATGGGTTTATAATTGATTTATGGGGCGTGCTTCATGATGGCACTTCGGCTTATCCAAAGGCTTTGGAAATGCTGAAAAACCTAAAAAATTCAGGTAAAAAAATCACGCTTCTTTCTAATGCACCTCGCAGATCTTTTATGGCAAAGAAAAACCTTGATAGGCTTGGTTTTACTGAAGATTTATATGATTTTCTTATTACTTCTGGCGAAATCACTTTTGAATTTGTGAAGCAAAATAATCTCGGTAAAAATTACTTTTATATAGGCCCTGACAAAGATAGAGATATTTTAGAAGGTCTTAATGTTACTGAAGTAAGTAATGCAAATGAGGCCGAATTTGCCTTAGCAACTGGTTTTGAAGGGTTTGGCTCAGTGTTTGAAGAAAAGAAAAATCAAGTTGATGAAGCTCTTAAAGCTGGGCTAAAATTGCTGTGTGCAAACCCTGATTTCAAGGTAGTAAAACAAACTGGTGAGGAGCAAATTTGCTCAGGGCTAATAGCAAAATATTATGAGGAAAATGGCGGTAGAGTTATCTATTTCGGCAAGCCATATATTTCAGCTTATCAAAAATGTTTTGAATTGATGAATATAAACCTAGAGTTAAATTCTAAGATAAAAAACAAGGTTCTTTGCATTGGAGATTCAATCCACACTGATATTTTAGGGGCGAATAATTGTAACTCAAGTGGGCTTTTTGTTGCAGGCGGAATTCACAAGCAAGATTTTGTTGAAGATGGATATCTAAACCTCACAAAAATGGCGGATTTATGCAATGTTCACCACGCCCAACCAACTTATATTATTAAAGAATTTTTTTGGTAGAATTACAAATTTCAATGATGACTCCACTCAATTTTGCTGATGTCAATGCCGTCTTTATACA
>JANRLM010000009.1 GCA_033762595.1 Rickettsiales bacterium | reverse complement strand
GTTAAACATCGGCAATAACCAATGATTCATTGCTTGGCAATATTCTTCCGCAAGGGGGAGAATTGTTTGCTCCCAAAATTCTAATCTCGCCTCTGCTAAATTGCTATAAGTGTTATCCCCCGGAATTCCAAGTAATTGCGGTGGCACACCAAAAGCCAACGCAATCTCACGAGCCGATGTATGTTTGGAAGAAATAAAATCCATATCTTTGGGTGATAAGCTCATCTCCTTCCAATCAAGCCCACCTTCTAAAAGTAAAGGCCTGCCTGCATTGTGAACGCCTGAAAACTCCTCATCAATCTGCCTTTTGATGCGTTGATGTTGCTCATCAGTTAAAACGCCTAGATACCCCTCACCAGATTTAACCACCAACGCACCGCTTGGCTTTGCACCATTTTGAAGCAAACTCTGATTCCATTGCGACGCTTGATTATGCTGATCAATAGAATAAGCTGCTGATTCTATTGGGCTTAACCCAAAATGCTCATCAAGCGGGTGGAAATTTTTTAGGTGCAAAATATCTGATTGCCCAGTTAATTTATCCACAGGGTAGCGAATATCTTTTGCACCATTTTTATAGATGTAAGCGGTTATAAAACCTGATTTATCAGTTAGAATGCTAACTTTATCAGGCCTTAGGCAATATAATTCCTGCACAAAACCTGCGGAATTTCTAACCGCTAAAATATAAGAATTGCCACTTATTAAGCGATAATTGAAAATTGATTCCTTAAATAAATTGCCATTTACTAGAGGGTTTGGAAATTTGATTAAATTTAGCAAATTATGATTTTTTACTTCATAATTTTTTTCTTCAATATTTTGAAAAAGCTTTAGATTTATTGAAGCAACACCTTTTGAAATCATTGAAATACAACGATGTGCCACCACATTTTTTATAAAACCTTCCTCAGAAAATTTAGCATAGCTTCTATTCATCCAAACTGGTTTTTGATTATCATAGAGGTAAGTTTTGACCCCATCATAATTATCAATGTAAGATTTATAATTTCTGACATTCTTGCCGGTTTTCTTAGAGTTTTTCGCTGAATTTTTGTTGCTGAAGAAGTTAAAAAAGTTGGTTTTCATAAATTCCTATAATTAGTTTGGAATTTAATGATGGAACGATTTTTTTAACTATGGAAGGGGGGGCAGATTTTTATTTTGCAGATGTTCAATGGACTGACTGGTAAGTATAGATTTAAGCTCCTTAATCACAAATTGTCACCCCGAATTTATTGCGGGGTTAACCATAAAACAGGCTCAAAACTTGAACCTTAGAAGCACTTTTAACAATTAACCCCGCAATAAATGCGGGGTGACAAAACAGAGGAAAAGCAACAGAAATTTAATAAAATCTATACTTACCAAAGGTGGATACCTGCTGTAGTTTATCCCGTGCTTGTCGCGGGGCAGGTATGACACAAAAGCTAAACCTTATAACCATTATGAATTGCAACTATTCCGAAGGTGAGTTTTTCATAATTTACATTTTCAAATCCTGATTTTTCAATCATCGCCTTGAAATTTTCAGCCGTAGGGAACATTCTAATACTTTCAACTAAATATTGGTAAGAATCCTCATCTTTTGCAACAAATTTACC
>JANRLM010000008.1 GCA_033762595.1 Rickettsiales bacterium | reverse complement strand
CTTTACGCCACATCAAAGAAATTATGCCTTATTTTGCATTTTATGGCAAGGGCTTTGTTTGAATTTCAAGTAAATCTACTTTCTAAAAACTTTGTTTGGGGCGAGGGCATCGCGGGCGGCTTCACCTGTAAAAACAAGCAGGGAAAGCATTATGGATACAATCACAAAACCGGTAATTCCAAGCCATGGGGCTTGCAGATTTTGTTTAGCTTGTGAGAGAATTTCACCAAGTGATGGATATTCGGCTGGCAAGCCAAACCCAAGAAAATCAAGCGATGTAAGGGTTGTAATTGCAGCACTAACCACAAAAGGCATTTTTGTAACCGTTGTGACTAAAGAATTTGGCAAAATATGAGTGAAAATCAGCCTTGGCGTTTTAACCCCTAGAGCCTTTGCAGCGGTTACATATTCAAAATTTCGCACTTTCAAAACCTCCGCACGCACTGCACCAACCATTCCAGTCCATTTGAACATTAACACAATAAAAATTAGCATTATAAAATTTATCTCAAAAACACTCGCAACAATTATCAGCACAAGTAAATTTGGAATACTATCCCAAAGTTCGCGAAATCTTTCCATCACAAGGTCAAACCAGCCAGCAATATAACCCTGCAACGCACCAATAAAAATACCAATTAGTGAGCTTAAAATTGTAAGGATTAAACCAAAAACTACTGAGATTCTAAAGCCATAAATTGTCATCGCAAGAATATCTCTGCCTCTATCATCAGTGCCGAGCAGATTTTCTTTATCAGGCGGTGCTGGGTGGTTTGCCTGCCTTGCGTAATTTATAGTGTTGTAACTAAATTTTATTGGTGGCCAAATTGCCCAACCTTTTTTGGATAAATCTTCTAGAAAAAACTGGTCTTTATAATCGGCTTCTGTTTCAAAAACTCCACCAAACTCAGTTTCAGGATATGAGAAAAAAATTGGCAAATAATATTTATCATCAAATTTAAGTAAAATCGGTTTATCATTTGCAATAAATTCTGCAAAAAAACTTAAGAAAAGCAAAAGACAAAAAAGCAGGAAAGAATAATAACCCCTTTTGGTTTTCTTAAAATTTTCTAACCTTATTTTATTTATTTCTGACAGCATTTTTTATTTTATTTTCCTAGTCATTCCCGCGAAGGCGGGAATCCAGCCCAGCCAAAATAAATCTTCCAATCCAAGAAGAGAAATTTTGATTGTTTGCTGGATACCTGCCTTCGCAGGTATGACTCACTAAATTAAACCTTTATCTTTAGCTACTTTGAAGTAAAGCCAGCCAGTGTAAATTGTAAGACCAAATGCAAACCACAACGCCGCTGCACCTAAAATATATAATAACAAAAACTCCTCAGAGCCGCCAACCGCAAGCAATATAATCATTGCCGTCATTTGAGCCCCTGTTTTCCATTTAGCAAGTTTTGTAACTGGAATTTCACTTGCGGTTTTCGCAACAAATTCACGAAGCCCAGATATAAAAACCTCACGGCACATTATTCCAATTGTTGGAATAAGCAAAATATGGCTTTCATCTTTATCCAAAAACAATGCAAGAGCCGTAATTACAATAAGTTTATCGGCGATAGGATCCATCAGTTCACCAAGTTTTGATTGCACATTCCACTTGCGAGAAAGGTATCCATCTAAATAATCAGTTAGGCAAGCAATAATAAAAATTGTAGTGGTTACATATTTAATTCCATCTTCCACAAGAAAGAATAAAACCATAAAAGGTATGGCAAGAATACGCCCAAAAGTGAGGTAATTTGGCAAGTTTTCCTTAAAACTACTCATTATTAATTATAGATTAGTTGTAAATAATATTGTAATATCTATATTAATATTGAAATAATGTAAATTACATAAAATGGAAGCAACTTACGGAGATATAATCTTTTTTGCATTAGTCGCAGCTTTTATAGCATTTAGGCTATTTAGCGTGCTTGGTAAAAAAGATAGTGATGATCAGATTCAAGAAATTATCCGCAAGCACGAGCAAGCAAGTGCGGGTGTTACGCCTGAGGCATCTGCCAAAAAAGCTCCTGCCCAGATTATTTTGAACAGCAAAGATAAGAAAGAAGATCCTGAAATTATTGATGAAGTTACTTACAGCGATATAACTAAACAAAATCTCGCCGAAATTTCATCTAAAGATGCAAATTTCAAAGTTAATAATTTCGTTTATGGTGCAAAACTTGCCTTTGAGATGGTGTTTAAGGCTTATTCTACTAATGATAGAGAAACTTTAAAAAATTTACTAGCTGGCAATTTATTTGAAACTATTACCCAAAAATTAAATTCAAACCTCACAGAGGGCAAAAGGGAAGAAAGGAATATTGTTTCTATTGATGCCAAAGAAATCACCTCAGCGAGCCTAAACAATAATATTGCAAGGGTAAGGCTTAAGGTTTTATCTGAGCAAATTAACCTTGTGAAAAATGAAGCAGGTGAGCTAATTTCAGGCAATCCAACTCAAATTGAGATTGTTGAAGATGAGTGGGAATTTGAAAGAAATATAAAATCCCTCAGCCCTAACTGGCTAATTGTTTCTTTGTCATAATTTTCTTCTTATCTAAATGAAAGTTTTTACCACTTTTTTCGCTCTATTATTCCTCTTACTATCGCTAGTTTCTTGTGAGTTTGGCGTGCCCATCATTAAGAAAAAGAAGGAATATCGCCAAGTTGGTTTTCAATCTCTAAATGGTTGGAAGCATGGGAATATAGTGCTTGGACATAGGGCTTTTCTTGCGACTTGTGAAAATTTACAAAATAACAAATTTCCAAATAACGCATTATTTAGAGAAAATAAAAGTCTATGGCTTGCTAAGTGTGATTTAGCGAAGAAATATCAGAATAATCCCAAAGCATTTTTTGAACAAAATTTTACGCCATATTTAGTTGAAGGAGAAAACGGATATAATGGCACTTTTACTGGTTATTATGAGATTGAACTTAGCGGAAGCAGAACCCCATCTGAAAGATTTAGATATCCAATTTATGGCTTGCCAACTGATAAATCACTTCAAAATAAATCTCGTGCCGAAATTGAAGCGGGTGCATTGAAAGGTAAAGCACCAATTTTAGGTTATGCTGAAAGCAAGGGCAGGCTTTATTTTATGCAAATTCAAGGCACTGGTAGAATTATTGAACCAAATGGAAATATTATCCACTTTGGTTATGCGGGCAATAATGGCTATCAATATAAATCATTTGCAACCGATGTAATAGAACAAGGTTTAATTAGAAGAGATGAACTTAGTGCAACCAAAATGATGGAATGGATTGATAGAAACCCCCAAATTTCCTTCAAAGAACTTAATAAAAATCCTAGATTTATATTTTTTGAATATCGCAATAACAGCCCAAGAGGCTCACTTGGCGTGGATTTAACACCAATGGGAAGTATTGCGGTTGATCCTGAATTTATACCACTTGGTTCACCAGTTTGGGTTGAAACAACTTACCCACCAGTTGGCATTAAAGATTTACCTAGAAATCTAACCTTCCTAGTTAATGCACAAGATACAGGTGCTGCAATTAAGGGGGCTGTGCGTGCTGATATATTCTTTGGTAGTGGTGAATTTGCTGAAAAAGTTTCCAGCGGAATGAAACAACAAGGAAGATATTTCGTTCTAATTCCTAAGGAGTTAAGAGTGGACTAGTGTTTCTTGGAAACTTGAAACTAGAATTGAATTTCGTTATTGTGAATGAGATTTCGTGAGTAAAGCAATCTTGAGAGATAAAAACCATGAGATTATTTCATTCGCTAAATCTCATACACAATGACTAATAAAGAATTATTCAATAAAAAAAGGGGCTGGAAAAGCCCCTTTGTAGTTTATAGTTATATGAGTTTTTAGAGTTCAGTATCTAGAGTTCAGTTTTTTTAATTTACTGAACTCTGACAACTAAAATCTGGCAACTAGGTTAGAATCCACCCATGCCACCCATACCACCCATTCCGCCCATGCCACCCATATCTGGTGCAGAATCTTTCTTATCTTCTGGAAGGTCAGCAACTAGAGCTTCAGTAGTTACAATCAAACCTGCGATTGAAGCCGCATCTTGAAGGGCTGTGCGAACAACTTTAGCTGGGTCAATGATTCCTTTTGCGAAAGCATCAACATATTCAAGGTTTTGAGCATCAAATATTTCAGTTTTGCTTTTCGCTTCTTTAACTTTACCAGCAACAACCGCGCCATCAAAACCAGCATTCTGTGCAATCTGACGGATTGGAGCTTCTAAAGCTCTACGAACGATATTTATACCAGCGCGCTGAGCTTCGTTAATTGCTTCAAGTTTTTCTAAAGATTGAGCTGCACGAAGTAAAGTTGCACCACCACCTGGAACAATACCTTCTTCAACTGCTGCACGAGTTGCGTTAAGAGCATCATCAACTCTGTCTCTGCGTTCTTTAACTTCAACTTCAGTTGCACCACCAACACGGATAACCGCAACACCACCAGCAATTTTCGCTAGGCGTTCTTGAAGTTTCTCACGATCATAATCAGAAGTAGTTTTCTCAATTTCTTTTCTGATTTGATTAGCACGAGCTTCAATAGTTTTCTTCTCACCAGCACCGCCAACGATTGTTGTGTTGTCTTTGTCAACGCTGATTTTCTTAGCTTTACCTAAATCTTGAAGGGTAGTATTTTCAAGTTTATCACCGATTTCTTCGCTGATAACGCGACCACCAGTTACTATTGCAATATCTTCAAGCATTGCTTTTCTTCTGTCGCCAAAACCTGGGGCTTTAACAGCACAAACTTTTAAGCCACCACGAAGTTTATTAACAACTAAAGTTGCTAACGCTTCTCCTTCAACATCTTCAGCTATAATAAGAAGTGGGCGACCATTTTGAGCAATCGGCTCTAATATTGGAAGAAGTGGTTGCAGGCTTGAAAGTTTTTTATCGTAAATTAACACGAATGCATCTTCAAGGTCAGCAATCATTTTATCACCATTAGTGATGAAATATGGAGAAAGGAAGCCTCTATCAAATTGTAAGCCTTCAACTATATCAAGTTCAAACTCAAGTGATTTGCCTTCTTCAACTGTGATAACGCCTTCTTTGCCAACTCTTTCCATAGCTTCAGCAAGCTTTTCACCAATTTCTGTATCACCATTTGCAGAGATAGTTCCAACTTGAGCAATCTCATTTTTATTAGCAACTGGTCTTGCAGATTTTTTGATGAATTCAATCGCTTGAGTAACAGCTAAATCAATACCACGCTTAACATCCATTGGGTTTAAGCCAGCAGCAACCGCCTTAGAACCTTCATGAGCAATCGCTTGTGCAAGAACGGTTGAAGTTGTAGTGCCATCACCTGCAACATCATTAGTTTTGCTTGCAACTTCACGAATTAATTGCGCACCCATATTTTCAAACTTATCAGAAAGCTCAATTTCTTTCGCAACAGTTACACCATCTTTAGTAATTCTTGGTGCACCAAAAGATTTTGCAATAACAACATTTCTGCCTTTTGGCCCTAAAGTTACTTTTACTGCATTTGCTAATTTATCAACGCCAAGCAGGAATTTTTCCCTAGCTTTAGCACCATATTCTACTTGTTTTGCCATTTTATTCTCCTTTTTATTAGTGATTAGTATCAGTGCTAGTGCCAGTGGGCTAGTATCACTATTACTGATACTGACCACTGATACTAGAAAAAGTTATGCTGCCTTCTTATCTTCAAGAATCGCTAAAATATCAGACTCTTTCATGATTAAATATTCTTTTCCATCGTGAGATACTTCTGTTCCACCCCATTTAGCGAAAAGAACTACATCGCCTTTTTTAACATCAAGCGGAATTCTTTTTTCGCCGTCTTCGTCCCAAGTGCCGTTGCCAACTGCAACAACTTTACCTTTGGTAGGTTTTTCTTTTGCATTATCCGGAATGATAATTCCGCCTGCAGTTTTTTGTTCCTGCTCTAAGCGTTCAACCAAAATTCTATCGTGAAGTGGTCTTATTGCCATAATAGCCTCCTATATTATTGAATTATAAAGTTAAAATTAATTTGCTTAAATTATATAAGAAACAAAATCTCAGTTTCAAGTAGTGCAAATAAAAAAATTGAAACATTAGCATTTTCAAAGATTTGCTGGATTATATAGCAGTTTAATTTTATTATGGAAGCCCTAATTGGTTGATGGTTTTTAAGATTTAAGTTTCAAAAGCATTTTAGCTATCAACTATCAACCAGCTACCATCAACCAATTTTTATCTTGACTTATAGAATTTGATGTATAAGAAACTTCTTCCTAATAAAGAGAAAATATAATTTTTTATGCCAACTATTAACCAATTAATTAGAAAGCCAAGAACTGAAAAGCCAGTTCGTAACAAGGTTCCAGCACTTGAAGCTAATCCGCAAAAGCGTGGTGTTTGCACTCGTGTTTACACAACTACTCCTAAAAAACCAAACTCTGCACTTCGTAAAGTTGCTCGTGTTAGATTATCCAACGGGTTTGAAGTTACTGCTTACATTCCAGGTGAAGGACACAATTTGCAAGAACACTCTGTGGTTCTTATCCGTGGTGGAAGGGTAAAAGATTTACCAGGTGTGCGTTATCACATCGTTCGTGGTTCTCTTGATACTCAAGGCGTTAAAGATAGAAAACAACAGCGTTCTAAATACGGCGCGAAGAAACCTAAATAATTAACTATTAAAAATTAATTCATATGTCTAGAAGGCACAGTGCAACAGCAAGAAAAGTTTTACCAGATGCAAAATTTGGTAATGTAGTAGTTACAAAATTCATCAATTCACTAATGTATGATGGCAAGAAATCAGTTTCTGAAAGCATTGTATATAATGCATTTGATACAATTTCTAAAAAAACTAAGAGAGACCCTCTTGAAGTTTTCCAAGAAGCTCTTGAGAATTTGAAGCCACAGCTTGAAGTTCGTTCTCGTAGGGTTGGTGGTGCAACTTACCAAGTTCCAGTTGAAGTTCGCCCAGCTCGCGCACAAGCAGTTGCTTTAAGATGGCTTGTTAATGCGGCTCGCTCTCGTAAAGAAAAAGAGATGGAAGAAAGAGTTGCTAATGAACTTTTAGATATTCTTAACAAGCGTGGTATAGCAATGAAAAAGCGTGAAGATACCCACAAAATGGCTGAATCTAACAAAGCTTTCGCTCACTTCAGATGGTAAGATTTTTCTTCTGAAGTTAGAGATAAAAAATTTAAGGGCTGGTTTTCCAGCCCTTTTTATTGAATTAAATGAAAAACTGAACTCCTAAATTTAACTAAAAACAGCTAGCATAAATCGGAAATTTAGCGCAGAGGGCTTGAACTTTTGCCTTAACTACTTTTTCAGTTTCGCTGTTATTCTCTGGGTTTTTAGCTAAGCCATCAAATACATCACCAATAAGGTTTCCAATCTCTTCAAACTCCTTCAAACCAAAGCCACGCGTTGTTCCCGCTGGAGTTCCCAAACGAACGCCAGATGTAACAAAAGGGGGTTGCGGATCAAACGGAATAGCGTTTTTATTACAAGTTAAACCTGCTCTTTCTAAAGATTCTTCTGCCGCTTTACCAGTTAGATTTTTCGGGCGTAAATCGCAAAGAACAATGTGATTATCTGTGCCACCTGAAACTATATTCAGCCCACGCTTAATTAGCGTAGAAGCTAAAATTCTAGCATTAGCAATAACTTGTTTTGCATAATTTTTGAACTCTGGTGTGTTATCTTCCGCAAAGCAAACGGCTTTTGCAGCAATCACGTGAACAAGTGGCCCGCCCTGAATACCAGGGAAAATCGCTGAATTAATTGCATTACTGAGTAAAATATCGTTACCTTTCGCAGTTTTACCAACTTTCTTTTCTGGGAAGTTAGAGAGGATAATTCCACCTCTTGGGCCTCTTAAAGTTTTGTGAGTAGTTGAAGTTACAACATCAGCATATGGAAGTGGTGAAGGATATTCACCAGCTGCCACCAAACCTGCAATATGCGCCATATCCACAAGGAAATATGCGCCAACAGAATCAGCAATTTTGCGAAGCCTCGCCCAATCTACAACTCTTGGATAAGCAGAGAAACCGCCAATTAGAAGTTTTGGCTTATGCTTTTGTGCAAGCTCTTCAATCTCTTCATAGCTTAGTAAACCATCAGCTTCACGCACACCATACTGCACAGAGTTAAACCATTTACCAGATTGATTCGGTGCTGCCCCATGAGTTAAATGCCCACCTGCTGCAAGTGATTGCCCAAGGATAGTATCACCCGGTTTGATGAGTGCAGTAAACACCGCCTGATTTGCTTGTGAGCCTGAATTTGGCTGAACATTCGCATATTTTGCACCGAATAAAGCACAAGCCCTATCAATAGCTAATTGTTCAACTTTATCAGCATATTCACAACCGCCATAATATCTTTTCGCTGGATAGCCTTCCGCATATTTATTTGTGAAAACTGAGCCTTGTGCTGTCATCACCGCACGAGAAGCAATGTTTTCAGAGGCTATAAGCTCAATCTGATTTTGCTGGCGAGAAAGCTCGCCATCAATAGCTGCTTTGAGTTCTTTATCTGTTTCGGCGTAACTAGCGGTAAAAAATTTTGACATAGGGTTAATCGTTGATGGTTAATGGTTTATGGTTTAATACACAAAAACTAAAAACCATCAACTAGAAACTATGATGTTTATAGCGTGAAAGTGTTTACTATACATTTTATACAATAAACTGCAAATTGTCACCCCGCATTTATTGCGGGGTTAATGGCTGGAAGTGTTTTTAAGTCTAATTTTTGAGCGTGTTTTACATTTAACCCCGCAATAAATGCGGGGTGACACTATAGAGGAAAAACACAAAAATTATTTATAAATTTTCTAAAATCAAACCCCAGCCAATTTATCTTTGAGTTCCACAGGATATTCACCACTAAAGCAAGCATCACAATATTGTGGGTTTTTACTATCTCTTTTAGTATCAGCAACGGCTTTATATAATGAATCTAAACTTAAATAAGCAAGGCTATCAGCATTGATGAATTTGCAGATCTCCTCATTATTCATTTGAGAAGCAAGGAGTTTATCTTTTGAGGGTGTATCTATCCCAAAAAAGCAGGAATCCGTTGTTGCAGGGCTTGCGATACGCATATGAACTTCCTTTGCACCCGCCGCACGCACCATATCAACAATTTTCCTAGAAGTAGTGCCACGCACGATGCTATCATCAATTAAAATTACTGATTTCCCTTCAATTACAGCTCTGTTTGCATTATGTTTCAGCTTAACACCTAAATGCCTGATGCTTTCAGTTGGCTCAATAAAAGTTCTGCCAACATAGTGATTTCTGATGATTCCTAGCTCAAATTTACAGCCTGATTCTTCCGCATAACCAATCGCTGAGGCAACGCCTGAATCAGGCACTGGCACAACAATATCCGCCTTTACTGGAGAGATTTTTGCGAGTTCCGCACCCATTCTTTTTCTAACCGCATAAACATCTTTATTTTCAATTTGGCTATCTGGTCTTGAAAAATATACAAATTCAAAAATACAAAATTTTGATGAAGTTTTTTCAAACGGAAAAATAGAAGTTACGCATTCCGCAAATGGTTTATTTTGGTGAAGTTTTTTCTTATCAATTACAATCATTTCACCTTCTTTCACATCTCTAATATGTTCCCCGCCTATAATATCAAAAGCACAAGTTTCAGATGCAAACATATAAGAATCCCCAACTTTGCCAAACATCAAAGGCCTTATTCCATTAGGGTCTCTAACGCC
>JANRLM010000007.1 GCA_033762595.1 Rickettsiales bacterium | reverse complement strand
TGCAAACTAGAACCCTTGATATTTCTCTAGATAATTCTAAAACTACTAATAAATTTTGCTGAATATGAAAAAAGAAATACAAATCGCTAGGGAAGTTATTGAAAGGGAAATTGAAGGTTTGAAAGCGTTAGAAGATGCTTTGGGCGATAAATTTTCAGAAGCTGTTGAGTTAATTCTTAATTGCCAAGGTAAACTAGTTTTGAGTGGAATGGGCAAAAGCGGGCATATTGCAACAAAAATTGCTGCAACTTTTGCATCTACAGGAACACCAGCAATTTTCGTTCACCCTGCGGAAGCTAGCCACGGCGATTTAGGGATGATTAGTAAAAATGATATTGCAATTCTCCTTTCAAATTCAGGCGAAACTGCAGAACTTAGAGATGTAATTTTCTATTGCAAAAGATTTTCAATTCCAATTATTTCAATCGTTAGAAGGAAAACTTCAATGCTTGTGGAAGCTGCCGATATTCCATTCGTTCTGCCAGCTGTGCCTGAAGCCTCACCAGTTGCAGCGCCTACAACTTCTACAACAATGATGCTCGCTTGGGGTGATGCCCTAGCAATGGCTGTAATGGAGCTAAAAGGTTTTAGTAAAGATGATTTTGGTGTTTTCCACCCTGGTGGCAAGCTCGGCAGCCAGTTTATCAAGGTTTCAAATGTAATGGCTAAGGAAGATAGGCTGCCAATTATAAGGCCTGAAGATAAAATGACAGATGTCATTCTACAAATCACAAAATATAATTTGGGCTGTGCTTTGACAATTGATGAAAATAAAAAACTTGATGGAATAATAACAGATGGCGATTTGCGAAGAAATATGAACGAAGAAATAATCTTCAAAACCGCAAAAGATTTACTTCATAAAAATCCCAAAACAATTAAAGCAAATGCTCTTGCCGTTGAGGCCTTGGCGATGATGAATAAATATTCAGTAACTTGTTTGCCGGTTATAAATGACGCTGAAAAACTCGTTGGTGTTGTTCATATTCATCATTTGCTTTCAAACGGAATTGGCTAGGTTCTATGATTGCGGAAATCAAAAAGAAAATAAATATCGGTTATGCAAGATATTTGAAGCAGAAAAGGCTTGATAGATTTCTGCAACCCGGTGAAATTACGCAAGCGGAAATTCACTCAAAAAGGGTTTCAAAATTAAAAGGAATGATAATAAGGCTTATCTTTTTATGTCTCATAGGTGTTTTGATTTTCCCTTTATTCCTTAAAAATATGCAAGGCTCAAAAATTAATTTTGAGAAAAATTCTGAAAATCAGGGCTCAGAGGAAGTGCCAACTGATACGATTCCAGTAATGCTTTCACCTGATTTTTACGGCCAAGATAAAAATAACAAGCCTTTCAATATCAAGGCAAAAAGTGCTGTCAGCATCAGTGATGATAAAATAGTTTTGATTAATATTGACGGAAAAATTGAACTTGAAGATGGCTCAAAAGTTAATTTAAAATCTGAAAAAGGGAATTATTTTCAAAAAAAACAAGATTTAATCTTATCAGAAGGGGTTGAAGTAAATATTGATAAAGGCTACAACCTTATCACAAATTCTGCCTATGTAAATTTGAAAGAAAATGTTATCACGGGTGGCGATATAGTTAATGTTAATGGCAAAATGGGCAAAATAAATTCAAAAGGTTTTATCATCAAAAATTCTGGAAATGAAATTCAGTTTTTTGGTGGCGTAAACCTAGATGCTGTATTGGATGAAAAGTAAAAATATAAAAAGATGAAAAATTTTAATTCTAAATATCTTAAACTAATTGAAAAACGCGGGTTTATTCAAGATTGCACTGATTTTGAAAATCTTGATAAATACCTCTATGAAAATGAAAAATCTGGAAGCCCTGCCATTGCTTATATTGGCTTTGATTGCACGGCAAAATCTTTGCACGCGGGTTCTCTAATGCAAATTATGGCTCTGCGTTTTTTTCAAAAATGTGGTCATAAGCCAATTATTTTGCTTGGTGGTGGCACAACTTTAATTGGTGATCCAAGTGGTAAAGATTCTGCCCGCCAAATGCTTACACAAGAGCAAATTGAAGAAAATAAAAACGGCATCAAAAAAGTTTTTACAAAATATGTTGAGTTTGAAGATGTTTTTAATCCAAACACCAATAAAGCATTCTTAGTTGATAACGCGGAATGGCTTAATTCCCTGCAGTTTATAATGTTTTTAAGAGATGTTGGAAAGTATTTTTCAATCAATAGAATGTTAACTTTTGACTCAGTGAAAACTAGGCTAGAAAGAGAGCAAGATTTAAGTTTTCTTGAATTTAATTATATGATTATGCAGGCTTATGATTTTGTAGAGCTTAACAAAAAATATGCTTGTAGAGTTCAAATTGGCGGCTCTGATCAATGGGGCAATATTGTTAATGGAATTGAGCTTGAGAGAAAAATAAAAAATTCTCAACTTAAAGATTCTGGAATTGACCTCTCAAAAATAGCTAAAAAAGATAAAGGAAATTTATTCGGATTAACCACGCCTTTGCTTACTAATTCTGAGGGTGCGAAAATGGGTAAAACTGCAGATGGTGCGGTTTGGTTAGATTCTGAATTACTAAAACCTTATGACTTTTGGCAATATTGGCGTAATATTTCTGATGCTGATTTAATGAAATTCGCTAAATTATTTTTAGATGCTGAAGAAAATGAAATTGAAAACGATGAAGAAAATTCAATTCTAAAAGATTTTGCAAATCTTGAAGGGGCAGAAATTAACAAAGCAAAGATTCGCCTTGCAACTGAAATTACAAAACTTTGCCATGGTGAAAATGAGGCTTTGCTTGCTGAAGAAACCGCTCACAAAGTTTTTGCTGAAGGCGTTTTAAGTGATAATTTACCTATTTTTGAAATTGAAAAAGAAAAATTATCTGAAGGGATTTCTGCGTTTGAACTCCTCAAAATTTCTGGTTTATGTGAATCAGGTGGTGAAGCTAGGAGGCTTATCAAAGGCGGGGGCGCAAGAATTAATGACGAAAAAATCTCAGATGAAAATTTGAAGATTGATTTATCTTTCTTAAAAGATGAAGCACTAAAACTCTCATCAGGTAAGAAGAAACATATTATTGTTAGGCTAACATCTAACCCCTAAGCCCTATCCCCAAATTATGAGAATAACAGCAGGAAATTTGAAAAACAAAGAAGTTTTAGCCAAGAAGAAAACCCATATAAAGCCAACCTCTAGCAGGGTTAGAGAGGCGATTTTTAATTTGCTAAATCACGGAAAATTTTTGAGCAATCTTGAAATTTTGAATGATGAAAACCCAAGCATAATTGAAAATAGAGTGATTGCAGATATTTTTTGTGGCACTGGTATTCTTGGTTTTGAGGCACTTTCAAGAGGTGCAAAAAAAGTTGTTTTTATTGATCAAAGCCCAGAATCTCTGCAAATCGCAAGAAGTAATGCAAACAGCCTTGGAGTTAGCGAAAAATGTAATTTTATTCAATCAGATGCAACCAATTTGATTAATTGTAATATTGAAATTGATTTGGTTTTTCTTGATCCGCCTTATAATAAAAATTTGGTTATCCCGACGCTAAAATCTATTGTTAAAAATAATTGGATAAAAAAGGGGGGGCTTGTGATGGCAGAACACGGCAAACTTGACAAAATTGAAGAAATTTCTGGCTTAAGTTTAATTGATAATAGGGAATATAACAACACAAGGCTCGCCTTCTTCAAGGCAATATAGAGAGAAGTCATTAGGAGTGGCTTACTAAGCATAAATATTACCAAATTTTTGCTTATTTTCCTCTAAATTGTCACCCCGCATTTATTGCGGGGTAAACCATAAAACAAACTCAAAACTTAGGTTTGGCAATGCTTTCAACAATTAACCCCGCAATAAATGCGGGGTGACATTAAGTGCATAAAATCTATGCTTATTAATCACTGCCAAATCAATTACAGCTATTTATAAGTCTGTGATAATTTATGCCATCAATTTCCGGCGATAAAACGCCTGTGTGGTAAGCCTTACAGCAATCTTCAACAATATTTAACCCATTTGATGATTTATAATTTTCGATGCAATTATTATAAAAATCATATTTTGTTTTACTTAAATTTTTGCATAGACTCTGAATATTTCTGCCGATTGTAACTCGTTTTTCCAAATCACCTTTTATATTTGGCATATTATCAACGCCACCATAATATTTGGCGGTATCACAGCAGGCAGGGTGGGTTTTGTTGTTTGCTAGTTCCGCAAAGCAGATTTCTTGCGATTTTTTAACTGAGCAAAATTGCGTGAATTCAGAACCCATTTTAGCATCAGCATTTTGCATTACATTAGAATATTTACAGCATTCTTCATTTGCAGATTTATCATTTTTCCAAGCTTTTAGGCAATCTCCAAAGAATTCTTTTTTAACATCAAGTTCATTAATTTTTTGGTGGATTGGTTTAAGTGGGCTTTTTTCGCCGTAATTACTATTGAGAGAATTTGCTAAAAAATTGCACCAGCTACTAATTTTCCCTTCAGTGTTAAACCTATTTGCACAAGTGCTAATTCCGCAGATTTCATCAATTTCAGCAGTTATCGCAAAAGGGTTTTTACAATGAAATTGGCAGGCTTCAATTTCAGAAATATTGATATTTTTATTTGTTCCTAAAATAAATTCATTATAGATTTCATCACAATTTCTGCTCATTCCAGCAGATGCATTATTGTTAAAAAATTCTTTGTTAATTGCGTGAAAAATATTTTTCTCCCAATTTTTATTTAAATCTGCAAATTCATTTTTTGGTTCATAATTATTATAAAAATTATAGGTTATTTCTTCAAAGCGATTACAAACTGAGTTATCTTTATCAATACTCACGCCAGTTTTGAACATACACGGGTCAACATCTCCAAAACGGAAGCCCATTTTCTTTTCAAATTCCCCGGGATAAATGTAATATAATTTTGCAAAGCCTATGCTATCAGCAACGCCAATGCCTGATAAAGTAATTTTTATACCGCCTGAAGTATCTTCCTTACTTTTAACTCTGTAATCGCTTTCATTAGGCACGGCGTGTGTGAAATCTTTTATTATAACATCATATTCTGAAGTTTGAGCGAAGGAATTTGTTGCAATCAATATGCATAGAAACAATGTAAAAAATTTAATAACTAATTTCATGGAATAATTTTTTTACTGCAATCTAAGTTATTTTTTTCACAATAATCTTTAATTATTGCTTCATAATTTCTTGTCATCTTGAATGGTGGATCATATCTACCATAATAGCCACCTGCATTTTGAGCGTTGAATAAGCAGGCTTTAACCTCATCAATTGCATAATTTTTGCCATTTGTGCTAACCAAGAATTTCCATAAATTTGATTCTATAATTTCATTAACATTGTAAGTTTTTTCAATGTATTTTTTCACTTCTGATAAAATAATTTTTCCATCTTTTTTAAGGTTTTTTGTTTCGTCATCAAAAGGTAATGCGATTGTTATATCAGCAGTTTCAACGCCATTTGCGATATTATTTAATCTATCATAGGTAATAGGTTTTGGATAACCATTCGGGCAGAGATTAGCATTCGCTGGCGGGGTTTGGTTTGTATAAAAATAATCATAATCAACTGCAAAATTTACCACTCCATTTTCAATTGTGTGAGTCAGTTTATATGGACGATATACTTGAACTTGATCCCATGCTTTTTCAACACAAACCGCCCAATCAGCGTTTTGACAAGATGCAAATAGATTTACAGAGCCAGCCGTTGATGAAAGTTGTGGAATACCCACTTGTTGTAATAGCCCATCTTTTTGAATTGAAGCCCCATATTTACAATCGTCTGGATCAACATTACTTGCACAATAAGGGCGGACTATAGTTCTTTCAGTTCTTCTGCCCCAACGATTAGTATTACCGCAGGAATCTAAGTTTTTGCCCCAATTCATCTCAGAAACTTTTATAGTAAATGCTTTATTCTCAACTCGGCTAACTTCTTCAACATATGCAACATGGCGTTTATATCCTGCATCAATATTTTCGCCAGAACTCAATTTATGATTAATATTCTCATTCCAAACTATAATATCGCCAACCATAACATTATCTAAACCTATGAAGCCGTGATCGTTTGCATCAATCATTCCATATTCAGGTGATGGAACACCCCTATCAGCGAGCGGAATGTTGAGTTCTAAATCGGTGCTAATTGAAAGTATTTCTTGTGAGTTTGAATTTAGTAAAACTTTGCCATCAGCGTCCCTCTTAAGCCCTGTAACTAAAGTTGCTTGAGTTGATTTTAGGCTTCTGCCATCAATTGATCTTGCACCTTCATCAATAGCCGTCATTATATTTCTTTGATAGCTTGCATTAGAGAAAGTTGGAATTGCGAGATTTATTTTCGCACCTCCTCTTTTTAGGACATAATTTGTTTCATTACCTATTGCGAAAGTTTTATCATAATCGCAGATGCAATTTAATTTCCACCATCTGATACATCTTGCTTGATAGAGCATCATTTCATACCAGCCGCCAATATCGCAACCCCTTGGCCCCACAATTGCATCTTGTGCACGAGGGTGAATATCTTGCGCTGAAGTTTCAGCTTTTATTGATGGGTTTTTAGGCTCTTGAGGTTTTACATTATGCCTAAAACCAAGATGGGCAGCATATAAGCCTGCTTGATATCTTTTATATAAATCAACATAGCTTTTATTTTGAAGAGTTTTACCAGTTGGCCTGATTAATTTTCTATCTTCTTTATTTAAGAAGATATTTTTGAAATTTTGGTTAGTGTAATCAACATTATATTCATCTTCTTCATCATCTGGGATATCATATCTTACCTCTGGGAAGCCAAGCCCACCTCTTTTGGTAATTTCTTGCAGATTATTATTGCTTTCTCCATCAGCGTTTTCTTCAATTTCACAATTACCCTCAGCATCTCTGGTCGAGCAATCCCGAGAGATTAAATCAATTGGGAACGGCACTGCAAGCTCCATAAAAGGTGATTCCCACCTTCTAGTTTGAGCTTGGAAAACAAAATCTTGGTGCTTATAGCCAGCCCCCGCTGATTCAAACCAAGCTGGAAGCCTTGCTAGATGGTTTGGCTCTTCTTTACTCCATCTTAGATAATCTAAAATTTGATAAGGTTGATTATTCAAATTTGTGCCATCTGGATTAATTGCCGTGCAAACATTGAATAGAACATTTTTTTGAGTTACTTCTGGAATGCTAGGGATATTCTCCTTTTTGTCATTTCTGAATGGGTTATAAACGCTATCATAAGGTATTGAATCTGAAACCTCACGCGTTACCACTGGGCAAGCCTTCGCCCTTGCTTGATAGAAACATTGCAACCACCTTAAGTAAGGACCATACCATTTACAAGTTGTAACGGGGCGTGCTAAATTAGAAATTTTTTGGAAGAAGCCACTTCCTTTAGGGTCGCCTGTATTTTTAATTCCAGTTATTTTTTCTACCCCACTTAGATCTCTGCCAACCATAAATACGTGCTGTTGACAGGTGCAGAAATCCTCTCTACATCTAGTGGTTTCTAATTTATCAGCAGGGCATTTGCACCAAAAGCCAAATGGGTCATCAGCACTTAAATCAACACCATTATCTTTTAACCAGAATTTATGCGTATCAACTGAATGAATATTTTCTGAACCAAAACTACGAATCTTTTTACCATCTATTTCTTCTATAGTTCCGTTATCAAAGCCCTCTAGAGAACCTAAATGGGTATCTTTATCTTCTTCATCAAGTGCATATTCTGTATCGCCTCTTGTGCAGTAATCTATGGCTCTAACTATATTATTTCCTAGTTGAAGACCTAATTGTGCTGGATCAGCCCCATCATAATCGCACCATTTAGTTATACAATCAGGAGCTATTGTATCTAGGATATCTCCTAATCCTTCATTTTCCCACATCTCACATTTACCACAATAATTTTTGCAGTCATCATTCGCATTGCTTGTATCATCACAATTACAATCATCAGGTTCTTCATCACACTTAAATTCTTCCTTAATATCTTCTATATCAGAAAGGGTGCATTCTATTGCCTCGAGTTGAGTGCCAAAAGCAATATTTAATGCTAAAAATATCGCATTAATAACTGCTTTACTAATTTCACAATCACATGCTTTATCATTTATATCTTTAGCTATAGTATTAACTTTACAAACTGGAGGAGTTTGGCTCGGCTCTTTAATAGGTCCTGTGCATTCAAGGAAGGCTTTTAAGAATTCATAATCAAATCTCGGTAACCGCCAGCCGATAATTTTTGGATCGTTAGTTTTGCGTTTATAGCTATCATACCAATCTGCACATCTAGATTTTAGCTTAAAGGTATTGTATGGCTCTTTACCAATTAACCAGTCAGAAATATAGGAATTTGGATCATCAACCCAAGTGGAAGCAACGCCAAAAGGCCCACAAGCATCTCTAATTCTTTCAACTCTATAATATTCTAATTTAGGTTTATATTCTTTTTTAAGAGGGAATGATGTGATAATAGTGCTCATTGCATTTATTTTGAAATGTCCGCCAATTTGCTTTTTAGCGTGCTTAAATTCATCTTTTTCAACTAGGTATGGGAAGTAAGGGGTTTCAAATTCACACCAGAAATTTCTACTCATTCCAAACCCAAGGGAGTAAGTTGTTGGCAACCATTTATAATAATTTGAATCAGCATTTTTTGCCTTAAACCCTCCAAAATCTTTATCAAAATTAGTTTTTTCTAGTTTGGAAGAATCTTTTAGAAAAAGAGCTAAATAATCTAGCCTGATATCGTCCCAATTTTTCCAAGCGTCGTGGATTAAATTTTCAGGGTCTTTATCAGGGTCATTCCAAAAATCCCCCAGTTTTCCTAGGCTCAAAGGCTCCATATGCATACAATTTCTTGCTGGAAAGCTATGATCAATCCATTCTCTACCCTTAAACGGTTCTTTTTCATCTAGAACTATTAACCCAAGCCTTGCCCCTTTGAAGTATAATTTATCCGCTTCACTTCTTTGCACTAAATGATAACCAAAAGCGGTTTTGCCACCTGAGCGAGCAAGCCAAGTATCCCTTATTTCAAAATCCTTATCTTCGTTTTCTCCAAATTTTTCCCAATTTTCTACAAAATAAACTCCGTCTTTAATATTAAATCCATAAGCAAAAACTGGAAGGCTTGGAACAGCACTTACTAAGGAAATTGCTGGCATATCTTCACGGGTGGTCATCCAGTGAAAATTTTCTGAATTTTTAATTTTATTGATTGAATCTTGAATAACACCAAAAAACCCATCTACTAAGTCATTATTGGCAATTGCATTTCTATTGGTAAAACTCCATGGTAAATCAATTATATTTCTAAAATCATATATAGGGTGGCAACCACCATCAGCGTGAGGATTAAGATTTGGATCTTCATAAAAAGGTTTTATTGTATCACGCCAAAATTGTGGAGGAACAATAGTCTCACAATCTCTTTGTGCAAAATTTATTCTTTCTGGATATCTGAATATGGAAGGAACATTATTTGCATCTAGCCCTTTTGGATCAATAGTTGGGTCAAACCTATTATATAAATCAAAATATCCTCTCTTAAAATCTACCCCTGGAGTTGTCTGTGCGGCCTCGCCACTAGGCACTTCAACCATATTGGTTAGGTTTGTTTCTTCAGTCTCAACTGGTAAGTTTGAGGCCGTCAAAAAATTCATATAATCAAAATATTCTGGCCTTAACCCCCTTTTATTTTTATTATCATTTTTTATTAGTTCTGATAATGCGAGTGCTTTTCCTCCCTCAACTGCGTTTCCTTCCGTTAAGCTATTAGTTAGGAATAATTGCATTAGCCTTTTGAAGTTTTCTCTTTCATCATAATTTTGGGAAGTGTCATAATAGGCAACCCATTGACACATACTTACATCAGAATTTAATTTTGAATTATTCCCATCTAATTGCACCCCAGCCTGCTTAGAGCTGAGAAGAATTGAGCCTTTATCGCCCTGAAACGCCCATTGTTCTATATAAAATTTCAAACATTGCTGGAGCTTATATTTTCTGCCCTTATTAACATCTAGAAGCAAATCGGCTTGCTCTGGGTTTTCTGGCAAATCATAAATATTTAGAGGGTTATAAGCATAATCAAGCCTTGATTGCGGCCGGCTTTGATAGCCATATTCTTCCAAACTTAAATTTATATATTCGTTATCTTCATCTCTATAAGGGCTTTCATTATATTCTGTATAATCATAAACATGCCTTTCAGAATAAGGTGTAAAAGTTGGCCTTCTAGCATCAGTTGCCCAATATTTTATTGTATTTCCATATATATCTTGCCTATCATTTGCTTGATATCTTGAGCCTGAATCAGTTGGATTTTCAAAACTTCTAACCGCTAATGGCATCCATCTTTCATAGGGGTCTGGGGGAAGGATTGTTGGTTTCTCTTTCTGCTCCCAACAGAAATTATCATAATTGAAGAAATATCTTTCAGCATTATATTTTCCATTTATTCTTCTTAAAACTTCTGCACCCGCATTAACATTTGCGTTATTGCCCACTTGCATTCTATCAACATATTTCAAATATTCTATGCAGTAAGCATCAACATCATCAATGATATCATCATTTAAGCACATTGGCAGGTAGCCTTGCTCAATCTTGGAATTATCTCTTTTATCTGCCATCATATCTTGCAGAACCGCTGGAAGCATCGGGAAGCCATTTGGCGTTCTATATGCACTATTTGGTTGTGAGCCAGATTTATAATTTTCAGTAATTTTAGATATTATATCATTAGTGATATTACTTCCATTAGGCAGATTATCTAAACTAAATAGACCATCTAACTCGCCCAATAAGGTACTTAAAGAAGCCCCGATTGTTTCACCATAAACTTTGGCGGTGCAGAGGGGGTGTTCCATTAGTAATCTATCATTTGGAATTAGATAAGATGAATCACCAGTGCCACCTTCAACTTCGTCAGGTGGGCCATTTCTAAGGCTGCCAGAAGTTAGAATTCTGCCACCAGTGTTAGGCTCAAAAAATTTAATACGATTGCTAGTATAAACTCCTGCAACATTTTCCCGATTAAAATCGCCATATGGCGGAAGCAAAACAAATCTCTCTTCAGGGTTGAAGCACCCTGTGCGAGATTCCCAAATATCACTCGTGTAAATTTTGTCGCTTGTTTCAGGTGGATATGATGAGACTATGTTTGAATCTTTTGGAGGTAATGTATTATAAAAAAACTTCCCTCTACCGCAATTTCCTCGCCATTGATTTGTTCTATCAGTAGCTTTACCGCCATTTTCATTATTATAATTTCCACCATAAATGCTATCAATTCTGTTGAACATAGTTTCCACTGGTGTTGAGCCAGCTGCTTGAACTTGCTTATCTTGGTTGAAATCGTTGAATTTAACATTTGGTGGGCTTGGATCAAACATACATTTTGGAATAAACATATTTGTTATTCCGGAACTCCCAAAATCATAAAAATCACCGATATCAAGTTTAGGCCCACCACCTGTGCCACCAGAGCCAGCCGTGCCACCTATGTTAGATCCAACATCACCCCATGAATCAGCTGAATTATCAGGCATACAGCCTTGAGAAATTATTGAACTATCATCGTCGCTTGTATCACCTGTGCCATTAGTTCTGTTTCTATAGCAAGGCGGGCAACCACTTTCAGAAGTCAAATCTCCATCATCATCTTCACCATCATCGTCATTATCATATCCTTTACAATCAGGCTCCCAAACAAGGCGGAATTGGATATTTTTTAAGCTTCCATCATTATTGCATCGTATGCATCTTTTGGTATTAAAAATTCCACATTCATCATTTCCATCTGCATTATCATTGTTATCTGGAAGAGATGGAAAGGGCGGGTTAGGCGGTGTGTATCCGTCCCCTTTTAGGTGATAATCCCAGTATTTTTCTAATCTATCTCCTTTATCATTACCTTTAACCGTGACCCCAAAAGCCTCAATATATTGGCAGGGGCTAACCATATCTTTTTTAACCGCTTCAAAATATTGCATGCATTTTTGTCTAGGCTCGTCAAAATCTCTTGACCCAAGAGGCCATAAATTAGGGTAATTTACTGGATATTTTCCACATAATTTATCCCAAATTTCACTTCCTTTAATTATTGTTGGCGGGGGGCTAGAATTGTCAAAATTGTCTCCTCCAAACTGGGCATAGCAGCTTCCATCCCATTTTACTTGGAGGGGGGGTAGGTTTGGATCATCAGGGTTAAAAGGTGGTGTGCTTTGGGCGGTCGCAGAGATTGCAATCAAACTGATTACTAGAAAATTGAGAATGTTTCTTAAAAATCTCATTAATGCATTTGTTTTTTGTAAAATCCAGATTTTCTCTTTAGCAGATAGTATACCCAAATCACCTTAGCTTCATACCCGCGAAAGCGGTTATCCATCATCGTTTTTTGGATTTCCGCTTTCGCGGGAATGAAAAATTGTAAGGACTTCAACCATTATACAATAAATTAATTAAAAATTAACTAAAATTATTGTATTTCAATAACTATTACTATAAAATTAATTCCTAAAACTAAAAGTAATAAATATTATTAGCGTATTAAGTCTAAAAATATAAGATAGAATCTGTTGTAAATTCATAATTAATCCAGCTTTTGTGTCAGAAGATTTTGCAAAATCATATTTTAGGGAACTCTCTGAGAAGATAGAATCGGGTGAATATTTCATTGAAGCTCGCGAATGGTATCTCTCTACATATTTAAGTAGATTTTTTGAAAGAACCTACCTCGTGATTATAATGCTAATGGTTTTTGCATTGATAGTTCTAGTTATAGTTTACTATTCATCAATTACGCCAATTAAAAAATCAGTGCCAATTAAGGTTGAAATTGAAGATGCCTCTGTGCTTTCAACCCGAATTTCCTATATGGGCGATAGAAAGAAAGAATTTTCTATTGATAATATTTTATTAAAATATCTATCCGCAAGATTCGTAGAAGCCCTAGAAAGCTATGATTTTAGGCAAGATTTTAAGAAATTAGATAAAAATAAAAAGATAATTTCAAAATTAGGTAATGCTGATATAAATTCATATTATGAAAATATAACATCAATCAGAAGTGCGAATAGCTTGGTTTTGAAGTATAAAAAAGATGTTATTCGGGAAATTTTTATAGATCCAAACAAGATTGAAATTGCCCCAAAGGGTGCTTTATCTGATAGTGAAATTAAGCAATATGAAATTACAATAAATTTCAGTGCTAGGGAATCTAATAGGTTTACTGGGGTTTTTGTGTCGCTCTGGCAAGCAAAAATTGGTGTAAATTTTGAAAATATTAAATATATAAAGGATAAAAAAGATTTTAATGATCTTAATTTTAAGGTAACATCATATAAAAGTTATGAGGTTGCACCGCCTAAAAAACAAGAAAATAATGATATTAACAAAGCTCAATCCAAAAACTAATTGATGAAATTTTTTACTAAATTTTTGCTATTTTTCTTTTTAATATTTGCATTAAATGCAAATGCCCAGCACGCTAACCAGAAAAGTGTTCCTAGTGCTGTTGATAAAAGGCTTAGAACATTTTTTTATAAGCCTGATGCTGTTTATGAATATACTGGCTATTACGGAATGCCCTCTCGCATTGATTTAGATCCTACTGAAAAAATCCTCACAATCGCAATGGGTGATACAACCGCTTGGATGATTAATCCAGTCGGTTTTAGACTTTTTTTGAAACCCGTTAAGTTTGATGCCCAAACTTATATGTCAATTATCACTAATAAAAGAATTTATTATTTTGAGCTTTACGCCAAGGAGCTTGAAGGATTAAATGACCCAAACATTGTTTATGCTACTAAATTTATTTATCCAGAGGGAAACCTTGAAATCCCAAACCAAACGGGGGATAGTGAAATTATCCAAGTGCAAGATGAAATAGAAGCAGCTGAAGATTTTCCTGACCCTGTTAGAGATGCAAATAAACTAAATTTCAATTATACTATAAGTGGCTCTAAAGTTATTTCACCTCTTGAGGTTTTTGATGATGGTGAATTTACTTATCTTAAATTCAAGCCAGTAAATGGCGAACAACCTGCAATTTTCCAAGTTATGCCAGATGGCAATGAAGCCTTAATAAATTTCAGGATTATGAAAGGTTATACCGTTATAGAAATGGTTGGAAGTCGCTTTACCCTTAGGTTTGGCGGTGAGGTTGCTTGTATATACAATGAGTCAATGCCGATGTCTGAAATTGTGCCAATGAACGGCGAAAGAACTGGTGAAAAATTCTTTGGATTATTCTAGAAAACAAAAGTAACATTCTCTAAAAATTAAATAATATTCAAACTAAATTATTTATTTTTTACTTGCTTTTTAGTTTGTAATATCCTCAATTATACAGGTTTATAAGATGATTTTGAACAATTAAGGTAATATAATGACTGAAGAAAACAAAGATGGTGGAACACTTTACTGCTCATTTTGCGGTAAATCTCAACACGAGGTTAAAAAACTAATTGCAGGCCCTGCAGTTTTTATTTGCAATGAATGTGTTGAATTATGCGTTGATATTATCCGTGAGGAAAGCAAATCCGCACTTGCTATTGATAGTGATGGTGGCGTGCCAAACCCAAGTGCGATTAAAAAAGTTCTTGATGATTATGTTATTGGTCAAGAAAATGCTAAAAAAATTCTCTCAGTTGCAGTTCATAACCACTATAAAAGGGTGGAATATATGGAAAAAGGCGGCACTGAGCCTGAAATCAGCAAATCTAATATTCTAATTCTTGGGCCTACTGGTTCTGGTAAAACTTTACTTGCACAAACACTTGCTAGAATTCTTGATGTTCCTTTCACAATGGCTGATGCAACAACCCTTACAGAAGCTGGCTATGTTGGTGAAGATGTTGAAAATATTATCTTGAGATTACTTCAAGCATCAGATTATAATGTTGAGAAGGCTCAAAAGGGTATAGTTTATATTGATGAGATTGATAAAATCTCTCGTAAGTCTGAAAACCCTTCAATTACTAGAGATGTATCTGGTGAAGGCGTTCAGCAAGCATTACTGAAAATTCTTGAAGGAACAATGGCTTCTGTTCCACCTCAGGGTGGCAGAAAGCACCCTCAGCAGGAATACCTTCAAGTTGATACAACCAACATTCTGTTCGTTTGTGGTGGTGCATTTGCTGGTATTGATAAAGTTGTTGCGAATAGAACGGAAGGTAGCTCAATAGGGTTTGGTGCGCCAGTTCGCAATAAAGAAAAAGTTGATCAAACCAAAGCACTAAAAAGCATTTCACCAGAAGATTTGGTTAAATATGGCTTAATCCCTGAGTTTGTAGGTAGAATTCCAGTAATTGCAACCCTTGAAGAACTTGATGAGGCAGCCCTAATTCAAATCTTAAAAGAGCCTAAAAATGCACTCACCAAACAATATAAGAAATTATTTGAGATGGAAGGTGTTGAGCTTGAATTTACTGATGGTGCATTAGCTGCAATCTCTAAAAAAGCAATTGAAAGAAAAACAGGTGCAAGAGGTTTAAGGGCTATCGTTGAAGGCTCACTTACTGATTTAATGTATGAAATTCCTGATCGTAAAGATGTTGCAAAAATCATCATTGATGAAAATGTTATCAATGAAGGTAAAAAGGCAAAAATCATCTTGAAAGATAAAGAAAAAGAAGAAAAGCCTAAAGATAAAAAAGT
>JANRLM010000006.1 GCA_033762595.1 Rickettsiales bacterium | reverse complement strand
CCCAACATCGTTTAAGAAAGCTAGGCGAAGCTGAATTTCTTTTAAGATTCTTTCTGCAATTTTATTGTGAGTTACACTAAGTTTTTTTGGAAGTTGATTGAACCAATCCATCGCAACATCAATCGTCATTTCACAAACTTGTCCGATATGTAAATCAGCGATTTTTACGCATAGAGATTCAGCCTTTAAGCGATAACCATTACAAGCAGAACATTTTGTTTCACCCTGATAAACCTCATATGCAGAGCCTAAATGGAAGGTGTCAGATTCCGAAACTCGTTTTTCCATATTTGGAATTACGCCCTCAAAAGGTTGTTTTAACTTAAAACTTCTTAAGCCATCTTCATATTCAAATGAAATAGTTTCAGCACCAGAACCATAAATTATAATATTTTGAACTTTCTCATCTAACTCATTAAAAGGCGTATCAAGAGAAAATTTGTAATGGCTTGCAAGTGCCTGTAAGGTTTGGCGATACATCTTATTTGAGCTATTCGCCCAAGGTGCAATAGCACCTGCATTTATAGAAATTGTGCGATTTGGAATAACTAAATCAGGATCATAAAATAACTCAGAACCCAAACCATCGCAGGATTGGCAAGCACCATAAGGTGAGTTGAAAGAGAACATTCTTGGTTCAATTTCAGTAAGTTGGAAGCCAGAAACAGGGCAGGCAAATTTTTCAGAAAAAATTAAAACTTCTCCATTTTTATTATTACCTTTATAGCCTTTGCCAAGCTCAACAATTTCAACATAAAGTAAGCCATTTGAAAGTTGTAGAGAGGTTTCAATTGATTGTGCAAGGCGATTTCCTAAATCTTCAGCAAGCACAATTCTATCAACCACAACTTCCATATCGTGCTTTTTATTTTTATCTATTATTGGAATTTCATCTAAACTATGCACTGCACCATCAATTCTAACCCTAGTATAACCATCTTTTTTAAGGTTTAGAAGCTCACGAGTATGTTCACCTTTTGCACCTCTAACAATTGGTGCGAGGATATTTAATTTTGTGCCAAATGGCATTTCGTTTATTCTATCAACCATTTGTGAAACTGATTGTTTTTCAATCGGCAAGCCAGTTGCAGGGGAATATGGAATGCCAATTCTTGCATAAAGTAAACGCAGATAATCATAAATTTCAGTAATTGTTGCAACCGTTGAACGCGGGTTTTTTGAAGTGGTTTTTTGATCAATTGCAATCGCTGGCGAAAGCCCATCAATATGGTCAACATCAGGCTTATTGTGCATCTCAAGGAATTGGCGAGCATAAGCGGAAAGAGATTCAACATATCGCCTTTGCCCTTCAGCATAAACCGTATCAAACGCCAATGATGACTTTCCAGAGCCTGAAAGACCAGTAACCACAACAAGTTTTTCTTTTGGGATATCAATACTTATATTTTTTAGGTTATGTTCTCTTGCACCTTTGATTGAGATGAATTTTTCAGACATATTGCGATTTGTTTTGATATAAAACCTTCCTTATATAGCAAATTTAGATAATTAAAAGGGTTAAAAATATGAATAATTTGAAATTATTTAATTTGATTATATATGTTGAGGATATTTAATTTTCTAAAAAATGAATTATTCAGATTACAAAATTTTAATATCAAGAATTATAAAAGAAATTATTTGGCCTGAGAAAGTTAAAATTATCATCAGCATTATTTTGATGATTTTAGTAGCTGGCACAAATTCAATGCAGGCTTTGCTTATTCAGCCAGCAGTTGATGAAACATTATTCTCAAAAAATTCAGCTAATGCGGCCTTATATCAAATTCCTATTTTGATATTAGTTGTAACTATAGCAAAGGCTATTTTTACCTATTATCAAGTAGTTTTATCTTCACTTATAAACAACATTCTTATTAACGGAATGAGGCTCAGATTATTCAGAAAATTTATAACATCTGATATGGAATATTTTAATAATTACTCCTCAGCAAAAATGCTCTCAAATATCTTGAATGATATTAACGGAATGATGGGAGCGATAAATTTAATTCTTTCTGGGGTTTTCAAAAATGCATTATCGGTGATTTTTCTTTTTGCAGTAATGATTTATATGAATCCAACCCTTACTTTAATTTCACTTATAGGTGTTCCACTAGCAATTTATCCGATAATCTTAGTTTATAAAAAGATTAATAAACATATGGTTAATAACCAACAACAACTTGAATTATTTACGGTTGTAATGGACGATTCTTTAAGAGGTGCAAAGGTTGTAAAGGCTTATAATGCGGAAGATTATGAAACGGAGAAGGTTAATAAATCATTATTGCAACTTCAGAAATTAGCTTGGAAAATTGCAAGAATTTCAAATATTCCCTCTCAGTTAAATGAGGCATTGATTGGCGTTGGAACTGCAGCAGTTCTTTTATATGGTGGCTCTTTAGTGGTAAATGGAACTTCAACACCAGGTAGTTTTTTCTCATTTTTTGCCGCACTTATGATGGCTTATAAGCCTATGAAAGCAGTTTCTGGAATGAATGTTCAGCTACATCTTTGCTTAATATGTGCAAAAAGAGTTTTTAATTTGATTGATTACAAAAATAAAATCATTGATAAAATAGATGCAAAAACTCTTTCAAATGTTAAAGGTAACATTAATTTTGAAGATGTAAGTTTTCAATATAGTGATGGTAAAAAAGTTTTAGAAAATTTATCTTTCAAACTTGAATCTGGCAAAAAATATGCTTTAGTTGGCCATTCCGGCGGTGGAAAATCAACTATCTTAAATCTTATTCTTAGATTTTATGATGTTTCATCTGGTAAAATTTTAATCGATGAAAATGATGTTAGAGATGTAACGCAAAAATCTCTTCGTGATGCAATTGCTTATGTTGGGCAGGAAGTTCAGCTTTTTGATGATACAATCTTTGAAAATATCCGATATACAAAAAAAGATGCGACAATTGATGATGTTATAAATGCCGCAAAAATTGCGGAAGCTCATGAATTTATCTCACAATTTGAAAACGGATATTATTCTCAAGTTGGGCAAAATGGTGCAAAACTTTCTGGTGGTCAAAGGCAAAGGATTGCTATTGCTAGAGCAGTTATTAGTGGCTCACCAATTTTACTGCTAGATGAAGCAACAAGTGCGTTAGATACTAATTCTGAAAATGAAATTAAAATTGCACTCCAAAAATTAATGCAAGGTAAAACAACCATTGCAATCGCTCATCGCCTTACAACCGTTATAAATTCTGATGAAATTCTTGTTATTTCTAAAGGAAAAATTATTGAAAGAGGCTCACACAAAGCTTTATTAGAATTGAATGGCGAATATGCAAATTTATATTTCAAACAATTCGTAGAGGAATAACCGCCAATTGTCACCTCGCATTTATTGCTGGGTTAATTGCAAAAAACGCTTATAACTTAGTTTTGAAAACAATTTCAACCAATAACCCCGCAATAAATGCGGGGTGACAATTTGTAGTTAAGTCGTTAAAATATATTTTTGGTAAAAATCTTGAAGAATAATTTTTACAATGCCAATTCCAATAAATAATCATTATGATAGGCTTGCGATTATGCCAATGCTGGAGAAAGATGAATTATATATTGAATTAGAAAATCTAGCACAAAAAATTGTTAAAAAAGGTTTGCTTAGAATTAGTGCTGATAATAAATGCAATTTCATAATTCTTCCCCTTGCAGGTGGCGAAGAATTTTTAAGTTTTTCAAAAAGAGAATTATCTGACGAAAAATTACTTCAAAAAACTTATAAAACTCTTAAAGAAAAACAAATTTTCTATGAGCTAGATGATGAGTTGGAATCCCCTGAAAATAAAGTTCAAATTCTAAAAAGGAAATTATCTAAATACGAAGATGTACTAGAAGATGAAGAGATAAAAATCGCAAGGCTTCTAGTTCAAGCTGCTCACCCAGCAATTATTGAGAATATGATTTATGAGGAGGTAAAATTTTTTGTTTCCTACAGCCATAGTGTTTCTGAATTACTAAATGTGCAACTTTGGCAAAGTGCAAGATATTCCTCTGGCTTGCAAGCTAATGACTTCCGAGATTCTTCAGTTTTTGTATCTTGCGGTGGCAACCCTTTTTTTGATGCAAAAGAATCTGATAATGAAAATGATGGCAAAAATGCAATTGCAAAATTACTTATAATTGCAGCACAAGAATTAGCACATAATGCAGATTTAATAAAAAATGAATATGGGCAGAATATAGGCAGAGCCTCAACAAACCCTTATATGAATGCACCAAATGCAAGATGCGAGGAAGCTCGGCAAAAAGATATAGAAAGGCTAAAAAAGATTATAAATAAATTAGAAAATATCGGCTTAAAAAGGGTTTATGACAATGAGAGAAAATATAGAATTCAACTAAAATATAGAAAATTTGCAATTCTCACACATTTTTTATTTTTAAGAAAAATCATTTCTCAAATAATTTTTTTGATTTCCGCAAGATTAATTGGCTTAAATTTTGTTTCAAAAATTAAGAAAAAATCTATGATTGCTGAGGAATGCATAATTATTCTTGGCGATATGCTATTTAATCTTGAGCCACAAGCTCTTGCCTATAAAAATTCTAATAAAAACATTGAAAAAGCAATAATGTGTGCTGAGGCTTTAGCCAGAGTTCCGCAACAAGAAATAAAATGGGGTAGGGCGTTTGTTAGATATTTAACGCCTAATATGTATAAATATTTTTACACTGAATTGCTAACTGAAGAATTAAGAACTTATAAAAGATATTTCGGCAAAAAATACATTCACAAACTCACAAAGCCAAAGCCTAATTTTGTAAAAAGAATATTAAGGTGATTTATAATCTCATCTCATTAACTCTTTGCTGTAAAGAATTTAGATTATTATTATTCATTGAGGCAGGTTGGCTTGTTGGTGCTTGATAGTTATATAAACCCTGTTGAGGCTTAAGGCTTACCGTTTTATTAAAAGATGCTGGCAAAACTGGGTTGCCATATTGATCAAAATCTAGCGGAGTATTCAAAGAATTTGCACTATTACTTAAGTTTGCAATATTTGCAGCGTTGCCTCTCTGTTGCATAGTATCGATAATACCAGATGCAGGTGTATAAGCACTTCTTGCAGGATTCTTAAGTATATCTTCTACTTCTGGTTCAGCGTTTTTTGCGATAGTATTTACAACATCTTGTTGACTAATATTCTCAACTGGAACTGCTACATTTGAGCCATTTGCTTGCAACATAGTTTGCGCCTCAAGCGGAATGTTCAAATTATTTTCTGATTCAGCCGTTTTAAGGTTAGTCTCTTGTGTATTGTTAGATAAAGGCTCTAAGAATTCGTCAATATCAATATTTTGCTGTTGATTAACTGATTGTTGAGGCTGATTTGCAGAATTATTGTCCTGCTGAATATTAGTTATTGGAGCTTGTTGTAAATTTACTTGCTGAATAGGTGCATTTTCAGGCTGAAGCTGAGGTTGCAGTGGCTGAGGCATAAAATTATTTGCAACCGGCGTATTTGTTATAGGAGTTACATAAGTTGGGGCTGATAAGCCAAGCGTTTGTTGCACTTGAGTATTATTTTGAGGTATAACATTCGGCGTTGCAAAAGCTGGCGTTTCAGAAATTACAGGCTGCACTTGCTGAATTTGCTGAGCTGGTTGCTGAAATTGAGCTTGCATCTGCGTTGGTTGAGGCATAATCTGTGGTTGTGGCATCACAACAGGCAAAGTGTTTTGTGGTTGATATTGAATCTGCTGAATTGGCTGCACCTGTTGCATTTGAGGCATTTGTGCCATTGATGGCTGATATTGGTTCATCATTATTGGTTGCTGAGCATAACTTGGTGGCGGTAAAGCCCCCCAAGCATTCATCTGCATATTTTGCATTGCAGGTTGCTGAAAGCCTTGTAAGGTTGGCTGAAACTGCTGAGCTGGCATTGGCGGATTATAAACCGGCATGTTTGGTGCACCATATTGAACAGGTGGCATTTGCTGATTTTGTGAAAAACCACCATTTACGCCCGAGTATCCAAGTTGAGCTAAAGACATATTCT
>JANRLM010000005.1 GCA_033762595.1 Rickettsiales bacterium | reverse complement strand
GATGCAAAATTTACTTTTGATAATTATTCTTCATTTGAAAATAATATCTTAGCTTTTAATGCATGTTATAATATCGCCTGTAATTCTGAGGGTTTTGAGGATATTAACCTCCTTTTCATCTGCGGTAAAATGGGTTTGGGAAAATCGCACCTTCTGCACGCAACGGCTAAGCAAGCAATTAATTTAGCTTCTTACAAAAAAGTTTTATATCTCTCCGCTGAAAAATTTATGTTCACTTATGTGCGCGCAATGAAAGAGAATAAAATGCTGGATTTCAAAGATTATGTGCGTGGTAGTGATTTACTAATTGTTGATGATATCCAATTTATCTGCGGAAAATCAAATTTTCAGGAAGAATTATTCCATACCGTCAACGCTGTGATTGACGCAGGCGGCAAAGTAATTTTATCAGCTGATAAATTTCCAAATCAGCTCACTGGGCTTGAAGACAAAATAAAATCTCGTTTTTCGGGAGGCTTAATTGCTGATATAAAAAATTATTCTAACGAGCAAAGATTTGAAATTCTAGCTAAAAAAGCGGAAAAGCAAAATCAGAAAGTCGGCTCGGAAGTTATATCTTTTATCGCAAATAATGTTGATACAAGCATTAGAGAAGCCGAGGGGGCGTTAAATAAAATCCTACAGATTTCCAAGCTTACAATGCGTGAAGCTGATTTAGATTTAGCTAAAGAGATTGTTAAATCAACTTATGAAAAATCTAAAAAAGAAACCTCATTAGAAGATATTAAAAAGGAAGTTTGTAAAAAATTTGGCTTGAGTTTTACTGAAATTGAATCTGCAACGAGGCTCAAGAAAATTGCAGAGGCACGCCAAATTGCAATGTATCTTGCTAAAAAATATACTACAAAATCTTATCCGGAAATTGGCAGGTTTTTTGGCGGTAAAGACCACGCAACCGTTGTTCACGCTGTTAAAAAAATTGAAAAACTAATCAGCGAAAACGAAATTTTTGCTGATACTATAAACAAAATCACATCTGATTTTTAAGTCTACACCCTTAAAAAACCGACGAAATCTTGCATTTCTTTGAGGGTTTTTGTGGCGATTTCATTGGCAAAAATTTTCCCCTCTTTAAGAACGGAAAGAAGATAGGTTTCATCTTGTTTTAACTCATTAAATTTTTTGGTGATAGGTGAGAGCTTTTCAACCGCCAATTCACCAAGTGCATTTTTGAACGCAGACCAATTCGCATCAGCAAATTTCCTTTGAGCATCTTCCAAATTTATTTCAGCAAGTGAAGAATAAATATTCAGCAGATTTGTGGCTTCTGGGCGAGGGTTTGCATCATCACCAAAATTTATACCAACCAAAGCATCAGATTTTGCGCGCTTGAATTTATCCATAATTTGTTCCTCTGTGTCAGATAAATTAATGCGGGAAAATTCAGACTCATCAGATTTGCTCATCTTTTTTGTGCCATCGCGTAAACTCATCACACGCTTGGCTTGGCTTAGAATAAGTGGCTCTGGTTCAGGAAATATAATCTTCCCAGCCTTAGTATTAATTGAGTTTGCGATATCACGAGTTAATTCCAAATGTTGTTTTTGATCATCACCCACTGGAATATGAGTCGCCTTGTAAAGCAGGATATCCGCCGCCATCAGCACTGGATATGAAAATAATCCAAGCATTGCGTTGCTTGGTATTACATCTCTTTCATCAAATTTTATTTTTTTTATTCTTTTTTGTATTTCTAATTTTTCATTTTCACTAACATTTTCCTCAAATACCAATTTAGTTTTAATATTTTTTTCAGTTTTTTCTTTGAATTGTGTCATACGATTCAGCCAGCCAAGCGGTGTGAAGCAAGAAAATATCCAAGCTAACTCTGAGTGAGCCGCCACCGAAGATTGCAAAAATATATGCGATTTTTTAGGGTCAATTCCGCAGGCGATGTAAGCAGCAACCATTTCAAGTGATGATTTACGAAGCTCCTCAGGGTTTTGCTGAATGGTTATTGCGTGCAAATCCACGATACAAAAAAGCGAGGGAAATTTATTCTGAATTTCCACCCATTGTTTAATCGCACCAAGATAATTGCCAAGATGCAAATTACCAGTTGGTTGAACGCCTGAAAGAACTAGATTTGTCATAGATTAATTTCTCAAAAAATAATTCCAAGCCCTGCAAGGTAAGGTGGAATTGAAAATATTATAGCAATTGATGAATAAAAAGTTAACTCTCTACCCCTAATACCAAATTGGTTTTTTGCAACCTGAATATCTTGCCTGAAAGAATATATATCCCACAAAAGAGAATATAAAAACATTGAAATTACTACTGGCAAACTCAAACTAAATTTATCTTGGTAAAAATATATTAAAATAAAACTGAGTAAAAATACATAAGAAATTGCCTCTGGGATAACATAAATTGCACCTCTGCCTTCTTCAAAATGCATATAAGTAGTGCTGAATGCGAATAAGAAAAACAAGAATAAATATATTACTGCGTATATTGGCATAGTGAGTATTAGTGATCAGTATTAGTATAAGTGATTAGAAGCCTTTCCACTAAAACTGATACTAATAACTAGCAACTAATTTTCAACCCTTCTTGATTTATGTGCTGGGTAAACGCCTAATAATTTTGTTTTTTTGGTAAAAAAGCCAAGCTCTTCAATGGCACGCTGAACATTTTTTTCCCTAGGGCTACCCTCAAAGCTAATAAAAAATTGAGCTTGTGATGATTCAACTTCTGGAATGTAACTTTCTAGTTTTATAATATTTACATTATTAGTCGCAAACCCGCCAAGCGCTTTATATAAGCCGGCTGGAATATTGCGAGTTGTGAACATCATACTTGTTATGATATATTTTTCTTTTTCAGGATCTGGATCAATCGGCTCTTTTGAAAAAACTAAGAAAAGCGTTGTGTTATTGGAGTCATCTTCAAAGTTTTTCTGCAAAATATCTAGGCCATATAATTCGGCAGCCAAACTAGAGGCAAGGGCGGCCTTAGTTTTATCTTTTTTCTCAGAGATTTCTTTTGCGGCAAAAGCAGTATTTGAATGACGAATTGGCTTAAAACCATATTTTGCGATGTTATTATTGCATTGCATTAATGCTTGTGGATGTGAATAAACTTCTTTTATATCCTCAATTTTTGTGCCTTTAACGGCAAGAAGTTGATGCTCAATTTTCTCAAAATATTCACCAATTATACTAAGTGAAGTTTTTGGGATAAGATTGTGGATTTCCGCCACTCTGCCAGCATAAGAATTGCCAACTGGAATCATACAATATTTTGCTTTGCCTTCTTCAACGGCCTTAAAAGCATCTTCAAAATTCTCACAAGGCAGAGTTTGCATATAAGGGAAGGCTTTACGACAAGCCAAATCTGAATTTGCCCCAAACACGCCTTGAAATGCTATAATGTTGTCACTAACCATTTGAAAAATATAATTAATTTATTTTATTTTGTGATGATACAGAATTATATTATTTTTTCTAGCCTTTTTTAATGATTTATTAATATTTATCTAATATTATGCCATGAAATGATAGAAAAATTAAGGGTTTAGAAGTTTGAACGAAGAAAATAAAATAAAGAATATTACTGATTTTATAGCCAAGATTGATGATGCAGAAAAAGCTCGTGAGTCTAGAAGGCAAATTCATATAAATAATCTTAAAGAAGTGGCATATGATGTAGGCCTAAATATTTCAATATTAGAAGAAACAAGCGGTGGAACTAATAAGGAAACTCTTTTTGTATTAATTCAACAAGATGGCTTAGATCAAGTTTTAACTGAAAAACAACTTCAAAAGCTTACAAATAAGTTAGAGAAAAGAAAAGAAACCAAAGGTTTTTTTAATTCTATCGGCACGGTTATTCTGCCTAAGGAAGATAATTGGGGTCACGGAAAATCTGCTGATGAGGGAATGGGCGTAATTATCGCCACAAAATTAATGGGCTTAATCACCAATGGTAAGATTGATAAAGCTATAGATTTTTTGAATGAAGATGCAGTTAAAGCAAAATTAGGTGATGCTCACCAAGCAGTTTTGGGAAAGGTTCAAGAGCTTAAAGAAAATTCTGAAAAACTAAAAAAACTCTTAAAATATTCTGAAGAAGACCCAAAACTTAAAGTTACTCTTAAAACACCAGAAGTTTATGCTTTTGGAGCATTTAGGGCTAAAGCAGGTGATGGGAATGAAGTTGAAAAAGCTTGGTATATTGGCTCAAGGCTTCCGGGTGAAGTAACGGGCTATAAAGAAGAAGGCAATTATGAGGTTGATTTCGCTAAGCGACAAGCAATCGGTGATTCTCTATTTGCAAATTTAGTTACTGAAGTTTTAGGTGAAGGCGGAATTAAAAAATTATTTGGTGAAAATGATCCCTTCTCACCAAAGCATATGATGGAGAAGGCTGATT
>JANRLM010000004.1 GCA_033762595.1 Rickettsiales bacterium | reverse complement strand
AAGGACATCTTTAATGTTCATCTGCCTTGGTCTGCCGTGATCTAACGCCAAAATATTATAGCCAAAACTGGTTTGTAATGGCGTGAATTTATATAATTGATTCAGCACCACTGAACCAACTGCATCTCTCTTAAGCTCCACTACAACGCGAACGCCCTGCTTATCAGATTCATCTCGAAGCTCCGAAATTCCTTCAATTTTTTTCTCCCTAACTAGCAAAGCGATTTTTTCAACCATCAAAGCTTTATTCACTTGGTAAGGAACTTCAGAGATTACAATCATTTCTCGACCGTTATTATCAACAATTTCAGCTTTACCACGAATTACAACTGATCCCCTACCCTCTTGCAATGCGTTAATTGCTGGTGTTCTGCCCATTATTATCCCGCCCGTGGGAAAATCAGGCCCTGGAACTATATTCGTTAATTCATCAAGTGTTGCTTCAGAATTTTCAATTAAGAAAATTGTAGCGTCAATCATTTCACCTAAATTATGCGGTGGAATATTAGTTGCCATTCCAACTGCAATACCGCTTGTGCCATTGACAAGTAGATTTGGAAATCTTGCTGGCAGAACCATAGGCTCTTTCTCGCTACCATCATAATTATCTTGCCAATCAACGGTTTCTTTGTCTAAATCTTCAGTGAGCTTATGCGTGATTTTCGCCATTCTGGATTCGGTATAACGCATTGCGGCTGGGTTATCCCCATCCATTGAGCCAAAGTTACCTTGCCCATCAACAAGCGGAACTCTCATTGAAAAAGGCTGAGCCATTCTCACTAATGAATCATAAATTGCTGTATCACCATGCGGGTGATATTTACCCATTACATCACCAACTATACGAGCAGATTTTCTATAAGGCTTGCCGAAATGTGCCCCAGTATCTTGCATAGAATAGATTATACGCCTGTGAACTGGCTTCAAACCATCACGAGCATCAGGAATAGCACGACTAACAATAACGCTCATTGCGTAATCAAGATAGCTAGATTCCATTTCTTTTTTAATAGAAATTGGAATAATTTCTGCGGTATTTGAGATAGACATAAACCTTCGGTTTTTTATAATTTTGAGCGTCATTTCGAGCTAGACACAATGTGTTTGCTCTATATGACTCAATTAAGAAGCTATTTTATAGAATAACTAATAACTTAAGGCAATCTTTTTAGTAAGAATTTTTATGGAAATAATTGAATGATTACCACTCGCCGTCCTGTCTATCAATGTGCTTTTTGATGATTGAAATAAAACTAGAAAGATTTTTAATTTTCTTGCCACGAGAAAGACTGATTATCTTTTTAATGTATTCGTGAAGATCATCTTTTGCTTTTGGCGTGCCGAATTTTTCAGATTCAATATCCATTTGGTTTATAACCCAGATTGAAAATCTTACCGCTTCAAATAGAGCATCTGGTAAGTGAGCCCTATCATACAGAGCCTTCAAGCCGTGATCTAAATCAGTAACTAATTTTCTAATATTTGAAAATTTAACACCAGCAAGCCTTGCCATGCAGATTTCAAACATTGTTTTGTTACCAAGTGCAATAGCAGAAATTGGCACAAACTGACCAATAGGCTCAAAATCATTAAGGATAAAAGTTAATTTGCCGTGAATTGGCTCAAGGGCTTGTTCGAGCTGGTTATTGCTTTCGAGCATATTTATCAGCTCAATTAAATCCTCACCGAAGATTTTCATATTGCCAAAACGGAAAGCCGCAATCTCTCCAGAATCCTTGAAGAGAGAGTTAATTTTATCAAAGTTACAACTATATTTTGTTTCTAACTTACTGCGAATTGCCTCAGAAACTTTTTTGGTGACGCTAACTACAACATGAGAAGGAATTGAGCCGCGAGTAATTAGAGACTCGATAATATCTTCTTTATTTGCGTGAGTATCGACAATGGTTAGATAATCCTTTTCGTTTATTTGTGCGGTAGCGTTTTGTAATAGGTTTGAAATAACATCTTCATTATTAACTTCAACTAATGCACCAGAAACATTCTCAGACAAACCTTCCCTTCTAGCAATAGCAATTTGCTTTTCAGTGCTGTTAGAAGTTTTGATAATCTCAACTAAGTCATCATCAGTTAAAATTTGTGAAAACTCTAAAATGGGGCGAGATACATCATCAATGTCTTTTGCTAGAGTAAGAAGAACATCTCTTGGCACTTCATCAGTGTTCATCAGATTTTCAGCAAGCGACTTTCTAACCCCAACCTCAGCGTATTTAATAAGTAATCGGAAAATTTCTTCAGCCAAACCCTTTTCTTTATCAGAAAACCCTTTAGTGGCATATTGTCCAGATATCTTATCAACAACTTTTACTTTAGTTTCAAGGTTGCCTTGTTGAGTGAGCATCTTGACATCTTCAGTTGATAATTTCTCTGGTTCATTCATTCTAGGCATTACAAAACATTTTTATGTTAAGTCTAATTATACTAAATACTATAATCAACTATTAATCTAATTAAAGTAGTTTTAAGAAGTTTTAATTTTATTTTTATAATTATTTTGTGGTTTCATTGCTTTATAACAAAATAAAAAAGTCTTAAGTTGCATCTTAACAGGAATCAAAATTTTAACCCTTTGAAATGTTTAATGTAATTCATCTTTTGCTAAAATTGCAACATAGTTAAAAAAATTGGTTGCAAATAGGTTTTAGCACGCTATTATCCGCCTCCTAAAAAGCATATAAAATAAATTTATGGCACTATACGAAACTACATTTATTATTCGCCCAGAGCTTGCACAGGCTGACGTTGAAAAGGTTGTGGCTAGCTTTGAAGAAGTTATCACTTCTGCAGGTGATAAACTAATTAAAAAAGAATTTTGGGGCTTGAGGGATCTTGCATACAAAATTAAAAAAAGCAAAAAAGGGCATTATGTTCATTTTGGCTTTGAAGCTAAAGCTTCTACAATTTCTGAGCTTAGAAGAAGGCTTGGCATTAGCGAAGATATAATTAGGGATTTAACTATTAAAGTTGAAAAGATTTCCAACGATAACACAAACTTAAACAGTGAAGATTAATTGAGGTTTTATGGCTTACAGAAAAGATAAAAAGAAATTAGACGAATCAAAATTTCAGATAAACCCTGCTATGCTTCCGCAGGTTTTCTCTAAGAGAGAGAGAGAATGCCCATTATCTGGTGAAAATGCTCCTATTGTAAACTATAAAAATGTTGCATTACTTAAAAAATTTATTTCTGAAAGAGGTAAAATTCTTCCAAGAAGAATTACTTCTATCACCGCTAAAAAGCAAAGAGAGCTTGCGGAATCTATCAAGCTAGCTCGTAACATTGCGTTGCTACCTTATGTTAGCAATCAATAATTTAATTATTAAATTTTGAATTTTTATGAAAGTTATTTTATTAGAAAAATTAAAAAATCTTGGCGAAGTTGGCGAGTTGGTTGAAGTTAAGTCTGGCTATGCAAGAAATTTTCTTATTCCAAATCGTAAAGCTGTTTTTGCAACCAAGCAAAATGTAATAGATTTTGAATCTAAAAAAGCTGAGCTTCAAGCGCAATCTAAAAAAAGAGAGGCTGAAGCTAATAAAATTGCTGAAAAAATTAGAAATAAAATCCTCGCTGTTATCAAGCAAGCTGGTGATGATGGAAGGCTTTATGGTGCAGTTAATTCATCTGATGTTGTTGCTGAACTTAAAAAAGAAACCTCAGTTGAAATTGATAGAAAAAATGTAACAATCTCAACAGCAATCAAATTTGTTGGTTTTTACCAAATTTACATTGATTTAGGTGAAGGCGTTACAGCACAAGTTTATGTTAATGTTGCGAGAGGTGAAGCTGAGGCGGAAGAGCTTAAGAATAAATTTTTAGCAGGCAAAATTAAAGTTGGCACAGCTGGTTCAGTTAACGAAGTGGAAAATAAAAAAGCCTCTCAAATAACTACTACAGAAGCTAACAAAACCGAAGAAACCCCTAAGGCTGAGTAATTTCTTGTCCCGAATTTTTATTTAGTTAAAGCTAACTAAGGGTGTGTACTGAATTCTTAGATAAACTCTAGCTAGTTCATTTACTCTAGCATCAGAGAGAAAGCAACTAAAATAGATTTAATAAATTATTCGCTAGCAAATTCGTAGCCAATCCCGATAGTTGTTAATTGATCATTATTTTTTCTGCCGATCGGCACTTCAGAATTATTCTCAATTAAATATCCCGCTTTGAAATAAACATCGTCTATTAAATCAGCTTTTAGAGAAGTTTGTGATCTTGTAACTTGCAAATCTGAACCCCAATAATATCCAACATTTTGGTTAAATTCTACATTTTCATTAAGAACATAATTCAAGTCACCACCAGCTTTTGCAACAAACTCATTAATATCTTCTTTATTGCCAGTAAAATTAGTTTGTCTTGCACCACCACCACCTTCAACAGATAATTTAACTTTGTCGTCATTCCTAATATAGTAACCAAGACCCGCTAATTCATGCATTCTATGTTCAAAACCAGCAAATCTATCATTAAAATACTCAAGCTCACCAAAGCCGTAAGTTTTTTCCGAGAGATCATATTTTAATTTGTTATTTAGCAAATAATCTTCATCAGCCCTTTGGCTATTTTGCTTAAGATTTATTGCCCTTCCCATCAGATTATTAGTAAATTTACCTTTAGTTGATTCCAAATTGAAATTTGCATTGAGATTATCAGCTTTTGTGTTACCTCTTGCAAACATTAAGCCACCATCAACGCTTAATTTATGCTTCATTGAAGCTGGGTAATTAAAATTCTGAGCATTTGAAATATTTGGAGATAAAACCACTAAAACTGAAGCTAAAAGAGCTATTTTTTTCATAAAATCCTAAATTAATTCGGTCTATCACATTAGTTACAAGTTTTGATTTAGGCAATTATTACAAATTTTTTTATGGTCTAAACCTAAATTAATTAAAATAATGTTGAAAAATATCCACAATTTTAGTAACAAAGCCCAAACTTAATATTATTCAAATTGCCAGATAACAGCACACCTAATTTTTCTAATGAGCAGAGAAAGCTGATTGAATCTCTTGTTCCAAGCCTTTCTAAAGAGCAATCTCTCTATCTTTCTGCGTTTTTGGGTGGTTATGCCCTCTCAAATTCTGCTGCGGGTGAGCAAGTTGTTTCAGCAAACGCAATTCCATTATTAATTATTTATGGTTCGGAATCGGGTAATTCTGAGGGCTTAGCAGCAAAAGCAGCAAAAATTGCAAAATCTAGGGGTTTCAAGCCTGTTGTTGAAGATATGTTTAGTTTGGAAATTCCAAAACTTACCGAGCATAAAAATTTGTTGGTTTTCCTAAGCACTTGGGGTGAAGGCGACCCACCAGAAAGAGCAACTGAATTTTATAAAAACCTGCTCAATGATAATGCTCCAAATATGCCAAAAAGCTTAAATTTTGCAGTTTGTGCTTTAGGTGATAGATCCTATGTTAAATTTTGTGGTGCGGGAAAAGATGTTGATGAAAGGCTTGAAAAGTTAGGTGCAACAAGGGTTTTTGATAGAATTGATTGTGATGTAGATTTTGAAAAACCTGCAAATGAGTGGATAGAAAAAGCTCTCACTAAATTTTTGGAAGTAAACGGCGTTGATGCTTCTGCTAAGTTAGATGTTAAAACTACTTCAAGCGAGGTTGATTTCTCTCTGCTTTTTGGTGCGGGTGGTAAGGAATATAGTCCGTCAGAACCATTTATTGCTGAGCTTTCTGATAAAGTTTTGTTGAGCGAAAAAGGCTCTGAAAAAGAAACCTATCACTATGCAATATCGCTTGAAAACTCAGGGATTAAATATGAGGTAGGTGATGCACTTGGTATATTGCCTCAAAATAATAAAAATCTAGTTGCTGAAACTATTAAAACTCTTGGGTTTTCTGGTGAAGAAATAGTTGATGGCAAAAAATTAAGTGAGCTTCTTACAGAAGATTATGAGATAACTTCACTTTCGGCGTTTTTAATCAAAAATTATGCGGAGATTATCGGCGATAAAAAACTCTTAGAAAAAGCTAAAAAGTCTGAAATTTCTGAATATATTTATGGCAGATTTTTAATTGATTTAATTAAAGATTATCCAATCAAAAATATTAAAGCAGAAGATTTTGTTAAAATTCTTAGAAAAATTCCGCCTCGTTTATACTCAATCGCTTCTTCACAAAAAAGTGTTGGTGATGAGGTTCACTTAACTATTGCAAGCGTTAGATATAACAGCTTTGGAATGGCTAGAAGTGGCGTTTCTTCTGGCTTTTTGGCGGATAGCTTGAAGAAAAATGATAAGGTAAAAATTTACCTCAAACCCAATAAAAATTTTAGGCTTCCGCAAGATAACGACAAGCCGATTATAATGGTTGGCCCCGGCACTGGCATTGCACCTTTCAGGGCTTTTATGCAAGAGAGAGATGCTATTGGTGCTAAGGGCAAAAACTGGCTTTTTTTTGGTGAGCAGAGATATAATTATGATTTCTTGTATCAACTTGATTGGCAAGATTATTTCCAAAAAGGCTTGCTTACTAATTTTGATGCAGCCTTCTCAAGAGATGGACTTAAAAAAGTTTATGTTCAGCATAAAATTTATGCTCGCAAAAAAGAAGTTTTTGATTGGTTAGAAAGCGGTGCATATTTCTATGTTTGCGGTGATGAAAAAAGAATGGCAAAAGATGTTGATGCAACGATTCATAAGGTAATCTCTGAAGTTTCAGGCAAAGGAGATGAATTTGCAAAAGAATATATCTCTAACCTCAAAAAACAAGGCAGATATCAAAGAGATGTTTATTAGGGCTTTTGTTAATTATACCTCTTATCCCCTAATTCCTTGGCGAGAATTATTATAATCCTAACAAATAATAAGTTCCAAGTAAAAACCCGACTGAGATTATTATTTTTCTGAGGGTTTGCGGCTTGATGGAGTTTGCAATTTTTGCCCCAATATAGCCACCAATAACCGCACCTATTAGCACAATTAAAGCGGATTTCCAAGCTATCATTCCAGAAAAAGCGAAGAAAATTACCGCAGTAAAATTTGCAATCACTGCAAAAAAATTCTTCTGCGTATTGAGTTCTTTAATATCATCTTTTTCAGTGATTGAAAGTAGTGCCATCAGCATAATTCCTTGCCCCGCACCAAAATATCCGCCGTAAATTGTAATCAAAAAAAGCCCTATAAAACTTGCTTTTTGTGAGGAGAACCTATCAAGCAATTTCTTATTTTCATTCAAAATATTTTGAATTTTAGGTGCTAGGTAAAATAAAATCGTTGCGAGATATAACAAAAATGGAATTAAACTTCTGAAAAGTTTTTCACTAGAAATCATCAATAAAACTGAGCCTAACGCACCACCAATAAAGCAAGCGAGGATTTTATATCTGAGTTCAAAAATTTTGCCTATGAGATATTTTCTTTGCGGAATTAATCCGCCAAAATGTCCAGGAAATATTGAAAGGCTATTAGTTGCATTCGCAATAATTGAAGTTAAACCTGAATGCATTAAGGCTGGAAAAGTGAAGAAAGTTCCGCCACCTGCAATGGAATTAACTAAGCCTGCTAGAATTCCTGCGATAAATAAAATAAAAATTTCAAGCATTTTTGAGTTTTTTAGGGTATTTTTTAATTATTTATAATGATTTAGCTATATGAAATTCAAAATTTTTTATCATTCGCATAGTAAAAATGAGGGTTTTGAAAGTGTAATTCAAGATTATCAAAAACGGCTTAATTGGAAAATTGAGTTTGAGAATTACATCAATAGAAAATCCAAAATTGGTATAATTGAAGAATTATCTGCAAAATATTTCGTGATTGCCCTTAGCGAAAACGGCACAGAGTTTAACAGCGTTGATTTTTCTAAATATCTTGAGAAAATCTCTGCAAATTTTGGCGGTAAAATTGCTTTTGTAATTGGTGCGGCTGAGGGCTTTGATAAACAGGATTTGAAGAAAGCGAATAATGTTATTTCGCTTAGTAAATTGACCTTTCCGCATAATATGGCACGCTTAATGCTTGTTGAACAAATGTATCGTGCTTGGACTATTTTAGAGAATAAACCCTATCATAAGTGAGTAAAAATTGCCTTTTTAGGGGTGGTTTGTTAGGATTTAGGGGTAATTTATAATAGCCTCTCCCATTGGGAGAGGCAAGATTTTCAAGCGAGTTAATACAAGCTTAGAAAATCTGGTGAGGGCTAAGCAGTATATTTATTTGCCCTCACCCCTAACCCTCTCCCGATGGGAGAGGGGGTTTAATCAAAACAAAAACATGGATATTAGCAATATATATTCCCTCAATTTATTAGAGCAGAAGATGAAATATAATTCCGCTCGCCAAGAAGTTATTTCCGAAAACTTTGCTAATGTTGATACACCTGGTTATAAAAGAAAAGATTTAGCACCTTTAAGTTTTGATAATGTTTTAAGTAATGAGCTTAAAAATGTTGCACCGGTAAAAACCAATTCAAAACATCTTGCGGGGCTTGATAATTCAAACCAGTTTGAAATGCTCTCGAGCAAAAATAAAGTACAGCTTGATATGGAAGCGTTGGAAATGATGAAAAATACTAATTCATTTTCTGAATCTTCAGCATCTTATAGGAAAATTTTATCACTGATAAAAGAAGCGATTGGCAATAATGGCACTAATTAATTTATGAAGATATTTTTTTATATATTCTTAAGTATTTTATTTTTTGCAGAAAATTCTTTTTCGGCAGGGCTTAAAAACGCCCTTGATATCTCTGCTTCTGGAATGCAAGCCCAAGCTGAAAGGGTAAAAATAATCACTGAAAATATCGCAAACACTGATACCACTGGTATTAGCCCAAATGATACACCTTATCGCAGGAAAATTATCGTTTTCCAGAATGTGAAAGATGCAAAAACTAAAGCAAATTTAGTTAAAGTTAGAAAAATTGACACTGATAAAAGTGATTTCAAACTTGTATATATGCCTGAACACCCAGCCGCTAATGAAGAAGGCTATGTGAAATTTCCAAATGTTGATAAGAACTTGGAATCTATCGACCTCAAAGAAGCCCAAAGGGCTTACGAAGCAAATATCACCGCTATTGAAAACACAAAACAAATGATTGATAGAAGCCTAGATTTATTGAGGTAAATTATATATTCCCCCTCTCCCTACTTATAGGGAGAGGGGTATAAAATCTAATAAATGAAAGAAAATAAAAAAGGTATGAATGTAAATATTTTAGATGCGTTAAACGCTTACAATAAGGCCTCCTCGCTGGAAGTTAAGGGGCTTGGCGGTGCTGAACAATCAGAGGATTTTACATCGCTGGTTGAAAAAGCCCTGCAAGATACTAAATCCAAGCTTGATAACGCTGAGGCAACCACCATAAAATCTGTTAAAGGTGAGGTTAGCCTTGATGAACTCGCAATTTCAATTGCTAATGCGGAAGTTAGCTTAAAAGCCTTGATTTCCATTCGTGATAAGCTAGTTTCAGCACTACAAGATATATTAAGAATGCCGATTTAGATTTTCGTATTAATGCACCTTAAAATTGGAACACGCACTAGCAAGCTTGCACTTGCACAAACGGAAGAAGTTATTTCTGAAATAAAAAAAATTCAGCCAGATTTTTCATATGAAATTGTAAAAATAAATACCAAGGGTGATCAAATTCATCATAAGCCTCTGAGAGATATTTTTGAGGGCGGAAAAAACGCCTTCACTAGTGAGCTTCAAAAGGCTCTCATAGAAAATAAAATTGATATTGCTATTCACTCAATGAAAGATGTTGCTGGCAATGTTAAAGAGCAAAATTTATGCTTTCCAGCCTATCTAAAAAGGGCTTCTGCGGTTGATGTTATAATTAGTCGCAATTTTATTGATGATATAAAATTTTTGCCAAAAGATTTTATTATAGGTTCAGTTTCACTTAGAAGAAAACTCGCTATCAAAAAAATTAATCCGCTTGTAAAGGTTCGGAATTTAAGGGGTTCAGTGCAAACTAGAATTGCAAAACTCCGCCATAATTTTAAGTGGGAAGGCCATCCGCCAATCTTTTACGATGCGATAATTATGGCAAAAGCTGCGATTGAAAGAAGTGGTGAGGATTTAGATTTAAGCGGGCTTTATGTTAAAGAAATTTCTGTTCAAGATATGATACCGGCTGCTTGCCAAGGCATTATTGGTGTTGAGTGCAGAAAAAATGATAAAAATATTATTTTATTATTAAAAAAAATCTCGCATCAAGAAACAGAAATTTGTGCAAATATTGAGCGAGAAATTTTATATAAACTTCAAGGAAATTGTCATACTGCCGTTGGTGTTTATTGCTATAAAGAATCAGAAAAACATATTGTTATTTGTGAAATTGCAAGTGAAAGCGGAAAAGAAATTATTAAAATTTCTATTTCTGAAGAAAATATTTCAGCAAATAATTATAAAGAATTAGTTGCTTTAGCCTGCAATAAAATTCGCTCTGAAGCCAAAAAATTTGACAACGATTATCAGAGAATTTTTAATATTGGATTTTAGATAGTGTTGTCAAATTATTCATAAAATAAATAGAGCTCGTCTTCGTGGCTATGAAATATGGGGTATTAAGTGAACACAAAAATTATATTAGGTATTGATCCGGGGCTTGCTGATACAGGCTGGGGGGTTTTGGAAGCAAGCACTCAGGGCTTCAAATTCATTGATTCTGGCTCTCTAAAAACTAATCCAAAAGATGAAAATTCTTACCGCCTAAAATTAATCGGCGATGAAATAAAATCAGTTATTCAAAAATATAACCCGCAAGAATCCTGCTTGGAAGAGGTTTTTGTTAATAAAAATAATTTATCCTCACTCAAACTAGGGCAAGCAAGGGGTGCAATTATTTATGTTTTAGCTGATAATAATATTCCAATTTTTGAATATTCTGCTACAAATATTAAAAAATCAATAGTTGGCGTTGGCAGGGCTGAAAAGCATCAAATATCAGCGATGTTGAAAATTTTGCTGCCAAAGGCAACACCGAAAAATGATCACGAGGCAGATGCACTTGCTTGTGCCGTTTGCCACGCAAACCAAACTAGTTCAAATTATGATTGGCAAACTAAAAGGCGTAATTGATAAAATCTCTGATAACCAGATAATCCTTGATGTTGGAGGGGTTGGCTATTTAGTTTATGCTTCAAATAATACGATTGGAAAAATTGGAAATGTCGGCAGTTCAGCAAGCCTTACTATTGAAACTTTTGTGCGTGAAGATGCGATAAACCTGTATGGTTTTGCTGATGAAGATGAGAAATTTTGGTTCATTCAACTTAATAAAGTTAGTGGCGTAGGGGCAAAAGTTGCCCTCGCAATTCTCTCACATTTGAAGCCGAGAGATTTAATTTTGGCTATTTCTTCCGCTGATAAAAAACTAATATCGTCAGTTCCCGGTATTGGGCCAAAAATTGCGGAAAGAATTATAACAGAATTAAAAAATATTGCAGGAAAAAGTTCAATTTCTGCCCCAAGTGCTGAGATTGTGAAACTAAAAAATGGTAAAGAAACTATTAGCGAAAATAATATTATTTTTGATGCAACTTCCGCTCTTGAAAACCTTGGCTTTACTAGAAGTGATGCTTTTTCAGTAGTTTCAAATTTGCATAATAAAAATAAAGAAATTTCTTTAGAGGATTTAATAAAAAACGGCTTGAAGGGGTTGGCTTCTAGGGGGTA
>JANRLM010000003.1 GCA_033762595.1 Rickettsiales bacterium | reverse complement strand
ATTGGCGGTGGCTCAAACGCTTTAGGGCTTTTCTATAATTTTATCAATGATGAAAATGTTAAGATGACCGCCGTTGAGGCCGCTGGTAAGGGTGTTGACACCCAAGAAACCGCCGCATCTATTGCTAAGGGCTCAGTTGGGGTTCTGCACGGCAATAAAACATATTATCTACAAGATGATAAAGGGCAGATTTTAGAATCTCACTCAATTTCAGCAGGGCTTGATTACCCAGGTATTGGCCCAGAACACTCATATTTACACGATATTGGCAGGGTTGATTATCAAAGTGCAACTGATGAAGATGCCCTAAAAGGCTTCCAAACCCTTGCTAAAACAGAAGGTATAATCCCTGCTTTAGAGCCTTCTCACGCAATGGGATATATAATCCGTGAGGCAAAAAATCATTCCTCTGAGCTTATTATAATGAATCTATGCGGTAGGGGTGATAAAGATATTTTTACTATTATGGAAAGATTATGACAAAAATAATTGATGGAAAGAAATTTGCAGAAAACCTCAGAGAAAAAATTAAATCTGAAGTAGAAGAATTAAAGAAAAAAACCAACAAAACCCCTGGTTTAGCGGTGATTTTAGTGGGTGAAGACCCTGCAAGCCAAGTTTATGTTCGCAACAAAGCAAAACAAACTTTAGAAGTTGGAATGCAAAGCTTTGAATTCAAATATCCTGATAACATTGACGAAAAAACGCTAATTTCTAAAATTGATGAACTAAACAAAAACCCTGAAGTAAATGGAATTTTAGTCCAGCTTCCACTACCAAAACATATCTCTGAAGACGCAGTTATCTCAAGCATTTCCGCTGAAAAAGATGTTGATGGTTTTAATGTTATTAATCGTGGGTTGCTTGTAACTGGAAATAAAAAAGCTCTTATACCATGCACTCCGCTTGGCTCTCTTATGTTAATAAAAGATGTTTTAGGTGAAAATATTTCTGGCAAAAATGCAGTGGTAATTGGCAGAAGTAATATCGTTGGCAAGCCTATGTCTCACTTGTTAATTAATGAAGGTTGCACCGTTACAATATGCCATTCCAAAACAAAAAACATTGAAGAAGTTTGCAAAACCGCAGATATTCTAGTTGTTGCAGTTGGTAAGCCTCTGCTTGTTAAGAAAAACTGGGTTAAACAAGGTGCAGTTGTTATTGATGTAGGGATTAATAGAGTTGAAAATAAGCTAGTTGGCGATGTAGATTTTGCAGATGTTTCACCTATTGCAAGTGCAATTACCCCTGTTCCGGGCGGCGTTGGGCCAATGACAATCGCTTGCTTGCTGAATAATACACTGCAAGCATTTAAGAATGTGAATAAAATTATATGAAATTATTTAACTTAAAAACGTCTGAAAACACTTCAATATATGCAGTTGCAAATGAGAATGGTTATGCTGAATATTCAAAAGTAATTAGCAATCTTGATGCACCACTCAAAAATTTTTCTGATTTTTTAGGCTATGTTTCTGAAAATTTTTCTGAAGTTGAAAATAATCTCAAAAAACTTGATAAAAAAGATTTAACGCCCCTAGATAAAGCGAGTTTCGCACTTCCTTTATCGCAAAATTCTAAAGTAATTTGCGTTGGCTTGAATTATCTTGAACACGCAAAAGAAGGCTTTCAGGAAGTTCCCAAACACCCAGTTTTCTTCATTCGCCTCAATTCATCCTTTGTTGCAGATGGTGAAAATTTAATCCTGCCAAAAGTTTCTGATAAATATGATTATGAGGCTGAGCTTGCAATTGTTATCGGCAAACAAGGTAGGCATATTAATGAGGCTAATGCGGAAGATTATATCCTCGGCTATACTCTTGCTAATGATGGCTCAGTGCGTGATTTTCAGAAGCGAACCCCACAATGGACGCTCGGTAAAAACTTTGATAAATCTGGTTCACTTGGTGGTTATATTATTACAAAAGATGAATTGCCTGCAAAAGCCAAAGGTCTTAAAGTTCGCTCCTACCTTAATGGAAATCTAATGCAAGATGGCAACACCACGGATATGATTTATGATTTGGGTTTTCTAATTGCGGAACTCAGCAAAGTTATGACCCTAAATGTTGGTGATGTAATTCTTACTGGAACACCAGCAGGCGTTGGCTTTGCAAGAGATCCAAAAGTTTTTATGAAAAATAATGATGAGATTATTATTGAAATAGAATCAATCGGCAGATTAAAAAACATCGTAAAAAGCGAAGCCTAAAATATCACTTGAATATTTGCATTGTTGGTTTAACAAATTTGCTTGGGATAATCGAGCAACCGCTTGGGGTTAAACTTGAGAGGAAAGTCCGGGCTTCACAGAAAATGGTGCTAGGTAATTACTAGCAGGGGTAACCTTAGAGAAAGTGGCACAGAAAACAAACCGCCTTAAAGCAATTTAAGGTAAGGGTGAAAAGGCAGGGTAAGAGCCTACCGCTTGTTTGCCAACAAACAAGGCACGCAAAACCTCACCAGAAGCAAAACTAAGTAGGGATATTAGGGCTTGGCTTCAAGTCAAATTATTTTCTGAAATTTTGAGGAAACTCACTAATATTCGGGTAAGTTGCTAGAGGGTAAAAGTGATTTTACCTCCAGATGAATGGTTGCAGAAGGCTTACGCCTGAACAGAACTCGGCTTATAGATTATCCCTTTTTCAAATTTAAATATTAAAAACCAAACATACTTTAATGAGAAATTTTTTTAGAATTTTTTTGTTTGAAATAATCGCTAGCATAATTGCTTTTATAGCTTGGGTTTGCTTCAAAACCTCAAGAATAGAATTCAAAAATATTTCTGCTTACAATAATTTTCTAAAAAGTAAAAAGCCTTGTATTGTTTGCACTTGGCACGGCAGGCTATTTCCACTCGCTTTTATGGATACTGGAAATAAAAAATTTTCTGCAATTATTTCTCGCCATAATGATGGGGAAATTATCGCAAGAATCATCGCAAAATTTGGATTTGGTGCAATCAGAGGCTCAACAAATAGGCTGGCAAGTGAAGATAAAACCGCCAAAAATCGTGGTGGGGCTTATGTTCTAAAAGCAACCTTAAAAGAATTATCTAACGGAAATAATATAGCTATAACACCTGATGGACCCAAAGGGCCAGCTAGAAAAGTAAAAAGTAATTTTTTTGCTGTGGCTTCTCGAGCAGATGCGGTTATTTTACCAATGAGTTTTTCTTGCTCAAATGCCATCAGATTTAAGACTTGGGATAATTTTATTTTCCCCCTGCCCTTTTCAAAAATTACTATTATATTCGGTGATGAAATTATTTATGATAAAAATATTTATCAGAATGAAATTGAATTTACTAATAAAGTTGAAGAAACACTTAACCAAATAACTGATGAATCAGATTTAGTTTATAAAAAATAATGCTATTAAAATTATACAGATTTATCACTAGATATTTTTCATTCTTAGTTAGGTTATACCTAAATTACAGGCTATTTAAGGGCAAGGAAGACTCTGAGAGATTTTATGAAAGGTTAGGTTACGCCTCCGCTGATAGAAAAGAGGGTTTTTTAATTTGGTTTCACGCAGCAAGCGTTGGAGAATCAGTTAGTGTTGTGCCGTTAATATCTGAAATTTCAAAAAAATTTCCGCACATTAATATTTTGATGACAACCGGCACGCTAACTTCTTCAAAATTAATGGCTTCAAGACTTCCTAACAATGTAATCCATCAATTTATTCCAGTTGATACATATGATTCCGTTCACCGCTTTTTAAGCCATTGGCAACCGAATCTTGCAATTTGGGTGGAATCAGAATTATGGCCAAACCTTATAATTGAAACTAAAAAATCTAATTGTGAATTACTACTTATAAATGGCAGAATGTCTGATGAATCTTTTAGAAAATGGAAAAACAATCTTGAATTTGCTGAAAAAATAATCTCAAATTTTTCTCTCTGTTTAGTGCAAACTGAAGATGATAAATTCAAATATAACGATATTGGCTCACCAAAAACAATTATAGCAGGTAATTTGAAATATGAAGCCCCCACCCTGCCAAGCAACCCTGAAGCGCTTGGAAATCTGATCCTTCAAATAGGTAATAGAAATATCTGGCTTTGTGCCAGCACCCATATTGGTGAGGAGGAAATTATTATTGAAGCCCACAAAAAATTGCAGGAAGTTTATCCAGATATTCTAACAATAATAATGCCAAGACATCCAAAAAGAGCCAGAGATATTGAAAAACTTATCTCAAATTCAAATCTAAAATTTGCTACTAGAAGTAAAAATCAAAAAATAAAACCTGAAACGGATATTTATCTTGCAGATACTATTGGTGAGGTTGGGGTTTTTTATCGCGTTGCAAATATTGTTTTTATGGGTGGCTCATTAATTACTCATGGTGGGCAAAACCCGCTTGAAGCTGCAAGACTAGGCTGCGCAATTATTTCAGGAAAAAATTATTTTAATTTTCAAGAAGTTTATACTGAAATGAAAATCAAAAAAGCTGTAATTTTAGTTAAAGATAGTGAAGCAATTTTTCAGAATGTTAAAAATTTAATCGCTGATTATAACTTGCAAAAACAAGCTGCCAACCTAGCATTTGAATATGTTGAGAGCAAAAAAGGCATTCTAGCAAATTACCTAAATCATATTGAGGGATTTATTAGAAATGAATAAATTTCTTAAATTTATATCTGAAAATATTTTACCCTCAAAAGCACCGAGCTTTTGGCGTGAGAAAAATGATATTGCTCAATTACTACTTCCATTTTCACTGATTTATTTTTTAGTAAAAAGATTAATTCCAAAATGTAAAAATCCTAAAAACTTTAATGCAAAAATAATTTGCATCGGCAACGCAATAGCAGGTGGAGCAGGCAAAACACCAACCGCAATCGCAATTTATAATTTTCTAAAATTGAATAACCCAAGCAAGAAAATTGCTTTCATAAACACGGGTTACAAAGGCATTTTATATGGTGCAGTTTTAGTTGATAATAAAAACCATAAACCAAGTGAAGTAGGTGATGAGGCTTATTTACTATCTCAAACTGGCGATTGCATAATGTGCAAAAACCGCCTGCAAGCTTGTGAATACGCGGAATCACTTGGTTATGAAATTCTTATTTTAGATGATGGCTTGCACGATGAAAGAATTATAAAAGATTTTTCTCTCTGCGTTTTTGATGGAAATTATGCCATTGGAAATGGTATGGTTATGCCCGCAGGCCCTTTGCGTGATAGGCTGGATTTCTGCTTAAAAGATGTAAATGATATTTTAATTATTGGTGAACATTCAGAAGATTTACCAAAAAGAATTGAAAAATTATCTCGCAAAAAGCTTGAGTTTCACAATGCATATATTGAAATTACTTCTAACCATAATAAAGAGATAGCATACACCGCCTTTGCAGGTATAGGCAACCCTGAAAAATTTTTCAAAACACTTGAAAATATTGGGCTTTCAGTGGTTGAAAAAGTTATTTTTCCTGATCACCATAAATATTATCAAGATGATTTTAATCACCTCAAAACCCTTGCGGAAGCTGAAAAATCTCAACTAATCACTACCGAAAAAGATTATATAAAACTCTCTGATGAAATGAAAAAAATTACAGATTATACAAAAATGCGGATTAATATTTCTTCTCAAAATCTTTTGGCTAAAATAAATGAGTTAGTTAAATAAACTCCTCAATCTCTTGCCTGAGATTATCAATTCCAGCTTCATTTACTGAGCTTGTAATAATATAATTTGGGTGCAAGGCTGGGTGTTTTTTACCAATTGCCTCAAAGGATTTTTGAAGTTTTTCTTCATCTAATTTGCTAATTTTATCAGCCTTAGTGAACACTATTTGATAACTAACCGCACTTGTATCAAGCAATTTCATAATCTCAAAATCAACAGGTTTGAAGCCAATTCTAGCATCAATTAAAATATAAACCCTTTTCAAATATGGCCTACCACAAAGATAATCTTTGATAAGTTTTCCCCAGTTTAATTGCTCTTTTTTACTAATTTGAGCAAAACCATAACCCGGCATATCCACCAAATAAATTTTTTCTTCTAGCAAAAAAAAGTTTAATTGCTTGGTGCAACCGGGCGTTTTTGAAACCCTAGTTAAAGAATTTCTTGTGGTGAGAGAATTAATTAGAGATGATTTTCCAACATTAGATCTACCAGCAAAAGCAATTTCATTAAGGCTTGTAGCTGGAATTGCCTCAATAGAATTTGCACCTATTTTGAACTCGGCATTGCTCCAATTTCTAATTTTGCGATTTATATTTTTCATTAAAAATTAGTTGTAATAAGATTTCAATTATATAGACTACATCGCTTAAAAACAAACACATAATATCTATGTCTAAAATTGCAATCACCAAACAAGGATATGAAAAGCTAGAGCAAGAGCATAAAAAGATGAAATTTGAAGATAGGCCAGCAATTATTGAAGCAATTGCCGAGGCGAGATCTCACGGAGATTTGAAGGAAAACGCTGAATACCACGCCGCAAAAGAGAAGCAAAGCTTTATAGAGGGCAGAATTCAAGAGCTTGAAAACATCATCGCAAATGCTGAAATTATTGATGTTTCTAAACTTTCTGGTGAGAGAATTGTTTTTGGTGCAATTGTTGAATTAATTGATGATGAAACTGAAGAAAAAAAGAAATATCAAATAGTTAGTGAGTATGAAGCCGATATTACAAATCATAAAATTTCCGTTACCTCACCTATCGCACACGGCTTAATTGGCAAGGAAGAAGGAGATATTGTAACAATCCAAACCCCCGGCGGCAAAAGAAAATATGAAATCACTAAAGTGAGTTATAAGTAAATTGGTGACTCGGGAGGGATTTGAACCCCCGACCAAGAGATTATGATCCTCCTGCTCTACCACTGAGCTACCGAGCCAAATTCTTAGATAGAAAATTAATCACGCACTAAATAGTTTATTTGCAATGCTTTTGTCAATAAATTAGTGAAATTTTATTGCATTAAAATCATTAGTTGATTTAAGGCTTAAAATAATCTAATGCAAAATAGAACTAATTTGCTAAAAATGCCTCTTAATACATCGGTTTTTCCTGATTTATCTGATTGCAGAATCGGCTCGCTTCACCTAAAACTCGCTGAAACCAATGAAGAGCTTGTTAAATCTCAGATTCTAAGGCAATTTGTTTTCTTTGAAGAGCCTAAAAATATTTCCACGCCCTCTGGTAAAATTGATCAAGATGAGTTTGATAAAGAATGCGAGCATTTGCTTGTAGTTGATGATGAAAACCCCTCAGATATCAAGGTTGTTGGCACTTATCGCCTGCTTAGAAGAAATGAAACTAAAACCCCTTCCAAATTTTATACTGAGGGTGAATTTGATATTTCAAAACTAAAAAATTCAAAATATAATTTGCTTGAGCTTGGCCGTTCTTGCATTCACCCAAAATATCGCGATGGTAAAGCAATTCAGCTTTTATGGCGAGGAATTGGTGCTTTTATTGTGTTTCATAAAATTAATTACCTCTTTGGCTGTGCAAGTTTTAACGGAATTGATGCAAAACTACACGAGGAATCAATTTCATATTTAATGCATTTTCACAAAGCACCAGATGAGATTTGCCCTATCGCACTACCAAAATTTAGGGCGGATATTAATGTCCTCCCACTTGAAAATATTGATAAAAAGAAGGCTTTATCTAATCTGCCATCACTCATTAAAGGTTATATTAGAACTGGCTGTATGATTGGTGAAGGTGCTGTAATTGATAAAATCTGCGAAACCACTGATGTTTGCACCATTATGGATACGCAAAAAATTGTTAAGAGATATTCAGAACATTTTGTTAAGTAATTTATTTTTACAAATGCATAATTTCAGAGCTTCAATAAAATTTATTTTATTTGTTTCTTTTACAATTTTATGCCTTCTTATTGGAGGTTTTACTTATAGAATTTCAGTTCCAACTCACGAAAAACTTCTAAAGTTTTATTTTAATTTTGTTCTAAAAATATTTGGCGTTAAAGTTCACGAACAGGGCTTTGAAAACCTGCCAGATGATTCAGTTCTATATGTTTCCAACCATACATCTTACTTAGATATTATAGTGCTTGGCTCAAAAATTTCTGCTAGATATACGCCAAAAATTGAAGTTTCAAAATGGCCGATTATCAATGTTTTGGTTAATCTTTCTTTACCAGTTTATATTCAAAGAGATGCTTTGCGATCGCTTGAACAGAAGGAAACCATTCAAGATATTATAAAATCAGGTGATAGCATTGTTCTTTTCCCAGAAGGCACAACGAATGATGGCACTAAGGTTTTGCCATTCAAAACCTCACTTTTTAGCGTTGCAGAACCCAATTTAGATGAGGAAACCAGCACCCGTGATGATGATAAAAATATATGCGTTCAGCCAATTTCAATCGTTTATACTAAAATTGATGGAATGCCAGCAGATGCTAAAAACCTTGATAAAATTGCTTGGTATGGTGATATGAAATTCCTTCCACATTTCTGGAATTTGCTTGGCGTTAAGGGTGCAGAAGTTAAGCTGATTTATCACCAAGGTGTTAAATTTTCTGATTTTGGTTGTCGCAAAGAACTCAGCAAACATTGCGAAAATGTAATAAATGAGGGGTTTTCTTCTTAAATTTTTATCTTTCATTTTCTTATTAAATATTATAAATATCACTAAAATTTAACAAATAAAACTATGCCAAAACAAACCGTTAGAGTAGCTTTAAGAGATGCAATGGCTGAAGAAATGCGTCGCGATAAAGATGTTTATGTTATGGGTGAGGAAGTTGCCGAATATCAAGGCGCTTACAAGGTTACAGAAGGTTTACTTCAAGAATTTGGTGAAAAAAGAGTTATTGATACCCCAATTACTGAACACGGCTTTGCAGGTATAGCAGTTGGCTCTGCAATGGCAGGCTTAAAGCCAGTTGTGGAGTTTATGACTTGGAATTTTGGAATGCAAGCGATTGATCAAATTATCAATTCAGCAGCAAAAACAAATTATATGAGTGGCGGTCAAGTTCGTTGCCCGATTGTATTTAGAGGGCCTAATGGCGCAGCCGCTCGTGTGGGTGCGCAACACAGTCAGTGTTATGCCTCTTGGTATGCCCACTGCCCTGGGCTTATTGTGCTTGCCCCTTGGGATTCGGCTTCTGCAAAGGGTTTGCTCAAAGCAGCAATTAGAAACCCTAACCCTGTAATTTTCTTGGAAAATGAAATTTCCTATGGAAAATCTTATGACATTCCAGAGGAAGAAATATTCAACTCAGGCGATTTTGTTGTTGAAATTGGCAAGGCAGCTATTGTTAGAAAAGGCTCAGATGTTACAATCACAGCGTTTTCTCTGCAAGTTGATAATGCACTTCTAGCTGCTGAAGAACTTGCAAAAGATGGTATTTCTGCGGAAGTTATAGATTTAAGAACAATCCGCCCACTAGATAAAGAAACTATTATAAACTCAGTTAAGAAAACCTCTCGCCTTGTTTCCGTTGAGGAAGGCTGGCCTTTTGCAGGCGTTGCGAGTGAAATTTCTTCAACCATTATGGAAGAAGCATTTGACTATCTAGACGCACCAGTTGAAAGAGTATGCGGGGTTGATGTTCCCCTACCCTACGCTGCCAACCTTGAAAAACTCGCCCTACCGCAAGTAGCAGACATAATAAAAGCGGCTAAAAAAACTTGCTTTAGGGGTAAATAAACCAAGTTTTGATTGGAAAAATAACCCCCACACTATTGATTAAAATCAATTATATTTTTTAGGTTTTGATTTACTATTATTCCAAATCAAAATCTATTATCTATGCCTAATCCAAAAAATCTTTCAGTTTTATATGCTGGCGAGAAGCAGGAATTAGATAGTTTATTTTTTGCTGATTCTTTAGCTGAGGAATTTTCCCTTAACGCAAAATGCTTAACGCTCTGCCCTGAGGCTGATGTTCCCTCCATCTCAAATTACTTAGGCGAAGGCACTATGGGGCTTTATGCTAAATATTTAGAGAGCGTTCAAAGAGATATAAAACTTGCACAAAATAAAATAAAAGAAAGTTTTGATAAGCATAATTTTAGTAAATTAAAATTTAGCTCAGAGATTGGCAATCCTAAAGAAATAGTAGCTTATTGGGGCAAATTTACTGATATTATTATGTGCTATAAAGATATAGATAGATTCAGCATTGATTTTGAAAATGTAGTTGCAACTGCCCTTTTTGAAACTAGTAGACCTGTTATTTTAATGCCCGAAAACCAAGTTTATTCTGGAATGGAAAGAATTATTATAGCTTGGGATGGAAGCTTTAGAGCTTCAGGGGCTGTAAAAACTGCAATTCCATTTTTAGAGAAAGCAAAAGAGATCGTAATTTTAACCATTGATGAATCACAAAAAGATATGTCATCAGTTAAAGATTTGCTTGATTATTTAGCAACCTATAACATAACTGCAATTCATAAAAATATTGCAAAAGTTCATCGTTGCGTTGGTGATGAAATTCTTAGCGAAGCTGAAAAAAGAAATGCAAATCTTATCGTTATGGGGGCTTATACTCACAGCAAAATGAGGCAAATTGTTTTAGGCGGTGCAACAAAATTTATCCTAGCAAATGCTAATATTCCAGTAATGCTTAAGCATTAGGCAATGTTCTTAAACTTTAACATCTTCGCAAGGGTAAATATCAGAGCAAGCATTACAAGTATATGTTGAAAGCCTTGAAACATCGGGGATAATAACTGAAGGGCCATTGATAATTATACCAGTTTCCTCTTTTAACTTAGTTAATGCCCTTGAGAAAGTTTCCGCTTTCATTCCAAGCCTAGAGGCAATTAAAGATTTATCATAAGGCAGGAATAATTTAACATTTTTATTATCTTTTTTATTACAAAGCCTTAGCAAAAAACAACCTATTCTTTGTGGAGCGGTTTGCACCGTTAAATGCTCAATCTCCCTTCTATTTTTCTTTTGCTTGGTTGAAATTAATTTAATAAAATTCAGTGCAAATTTTTGATCCAATGAAACATTATCAATTATTAAACTAATTGGAATTTGATATAAAATTGCATTTTCAACCGCTTCAGCACTATAAGAATATTTTAGCTCATCAAACGCAGAGTGGTTTCCAAAAATATGGCCTTCCGTTACAACATCAACAATTGCTTCTTCACCATCTATAGTTTCCCTAAATAGCTTAATCCAACCAGATTTCACTATATAAAAATATTTTGCATCTTCTTCTTGCAAAAAAATGATTTCACCCTTTTTACAAGCTTTCGTAATTGCCGCCTTTTCAAATTTTAATTTTGTATCGGAAGAAATTTCAGAAAATAAATCATTATCAAATAAGTTCATAACAATAATAATATTATTAACGAATAAATATCAAATTCTTGATTTTGGTCAATTAATAATCAACTCAAAAACATTATAATACAAAGTTTTTACCTAAATTTATAAAAATGAATAATCTTGAAGCTCCATTTTCTTTTGACGAATTATTTTTTTCAAGAACTGATGAACGAGGGATTATCCTCTCAGGAAATGATGTTTTTCAGCGTATTAGCCAATATTCATGGGCAGAATTAATTAAAAAACCTCACAATATTATTCGCCACCAAGATATGCCAAAAGCGGTTTTTTGGTTACTTTGGAAAACCATAAAATCTGGTAAGCCCATTGGTGCTTATGTAAAAAACAAAGCAAAAGATGGCAAATTTTACTGGGTTTTTGCAATTGTAACACCAGTTGATGGTGGTTTCCTCTCTGTTAGGCTAAAGCCAAGCAGTGCGATTTTTGATATTATAAAAACTGAATATAAAAATTTACTTGAGATTGAATTTTCAGAAAAATTATCACCTGAAAAATCTGCTAATATTTTATTAGTCAAACTTAAAGAGTTTGGTTTTTCTTGCTATGAAGATTTTATGGCTATAGCACTTGCGGCTGAAACTAAATCTCGCAATACAAACTTAAACATTCCAAATGATGATGCAATTATTAGGTTTGAAGAAGTTATAAAATCTGCAAACTCTTTACTTTCAAATTCAAAAAATGTTTTTACGATGTATCAAAGAGGGGCTTATATTCCGCTCAACCTTCAAGTAAAATCAGCACAATTAGGTGATGAAGGTAAGACCATTGCAGTAATTGCGAATAATTATAACTCAATTACAAATGAAATTAAAAAGGGCATAATTTCATTTCTTGATTCCGCACAAGAGGTCTTTAACTCAATAAATAACGCGTTATTCTTAGTTTCTACAACTTTAGTGCAGAAAGAAATTTTACAAGTTTTTAGAACAGAAACTGAAAAAGATAATTCAAAAATTATAGAAGTTGAGCTACTTGAAAAAATTGAAAAATCTTACTTTGAACAAGCAATTGCAAGCCTTTCCCAAGTTTCAAGATTACTAAAAAAATTTCAATCTGATTATTCTAATATAAAAATGTTATCTTCTGGCTTGCAGGTTACTAAAGTTATGGGGAAGGTTGAAAGCTCCAGAGTTGTTGGAGAAAAAATAGGTTTATTAGAATTAATGTCTGATTTAGATAATCTTCAAAAAGAAATCTCCTCTAATCTAAAAATTATAGAAACACTTAATAAATCTGTTGATTACGATATTAATATTCTTGTAAATCAAGTTTCAAAAAAACAAGCATTCTCTTGATTTTTATCAATTAAACCCCGCTTGAAATGAGTTAGTTGTAACTCGCAACTAATCTTTAATAATATGAAAAAACTTTTATCTACTCTGCTAATTTCCTCCTCTTTAATTTCCGCTTCGGCTTTTGCTGGTGAAAAAACTAGCAATGATTATTCCAACCCTTGGCAAGTTAGGTTGAGAACAATTCAAGTTAATGCTGGCGATGCTGATTCAACACTTTCTATTGGCGGTGCTGCTAATGCTGAACCAGATACAGTTCCAGAGTTAGATATAACTTATTTCGTAAATAGAAATTTTGCATTTGAATTAATCCTTGCAACTACTGAACACGAAATGTCTGCAAAAGGTTCTTCGCTTGGTTCTTATGTTGATTTAGGAAAAGTTAATGTTTTGCCTCCTACTTTAACAGCACAATATCACCTTGATATCTGCGAAACAATTAAACCATATGTTGGTGCAGGTGTTAATTATACCTTCTTCTATGATGTTGAGAAAGGTGCTGGCCTTGATAGAGTTGAATATGAAGATGGCTTTGGATATGCCCTACAAATGGGTTCAGATTTTATGTATGATGAGCATTGGGGCTTAAACCTTGATGTTAAGAAAATTTATCTCAACACTGATGTATCAATCAATAATGGTGCTATTAGAGGTGATGTTGACCTTGACCCATGGGTATTCGGCGTTGGTGTAACTTATAAATTTTAGTTTTATAATATCTTTCTCCACCATTACGAATGTCACCCCGCACTTGTTGCGGGGTTGATTATTATTAGTTAAGCAGCTCTAGCAAGTATTGTAAAACTTTACTAAATGCATAACCATTCATTAAATCTATTTTGTTTGCCTTCATACAGCCTTGAAGGTGGGATTTTATTTGCAATGTTTATTGCTGGTTTGATTGGAGGTTTCAGCCATTGCTCAATGATGTGTAGCCCTTTTACTTTTGCGTTATCGGTTAAAAAACTTTCCTTCGATAAATCATCAAAAGAATTTTCTGAAATAAAAAGATTTTATAACAGCTTACTACTCTCATACCATTTCGGCAGAATCTTAACTTACTCGCTTATCGGAGGAATTGTTGGCTGGGTTTCAGTTTCAGTAATATCTGAACAATATTTTGAAATCGCTAGAGTTATAATATTATCGCTCGCAATTATAATTATGATAATTTCAGCCTTTAATATATTTTCTATTCAAAGATTATTTTCATTTAATAAATTCACAAATTTCATAGATAAAATCTCTAGTAAAATTTTATCTAAGGAAACTCACAATAACTCCTTCATTTTTGGGGTTTTGATGGGTTTTCTGCCTTGTGCTTTTTTATATGCAGCTTTTATAGCTTCAGCTTCAAGTGGTGATTTTATCACAGGTGCACTCTCTCTATTTGCTTTTGGGGTGGGAACTTTCATTCCCTTGACTTTAAGCAATTACGGAATCGGCTTTTTTGTTAAAAAATTTAGAACAGATATAAAAAAATATTCACCATATTTGATGTTTGTCAATTGCGTGTTTTTGATTTTTATTATTATGAACCATTTTGAAAAATAGGTAAAAAATGATTTCACAGAAAGAAACTTTTTATAATTACGATATCGTTAAAAAATTTACTATCGCTACAATATTTTGGGGTGTTGCAGGCTTTTTAGTTGGCTTGATTATTGCACTTCAAATGGCATTTCCTGAGCTTAATTTTGCAGAATATCTTACATTCGGCAGGCTTAGGCCACTTCACACATCAGCGGTGATATTCGCTTTCGGCGGAAATGCACTTTTTGCCACCAGTTATTTTGTGGTGCAAAGAACATCAAAAGCTAGGCTTTGGGGGGATAAATGGGCAGAATTTACCTTCTGGGGCTATCAAGCATTCATATTAATGGCAGGTTTAGGCTATTTATTCGGCGTAACGCAAGGTAAAGAATATGCAGAACCAGAATGGTATGCAGATTTATGGTTATGCGTTGTTTGGGTTGCTTATTTAATTGTTTTCTTGATGACACTCAAGAACCGCAAAGAGCCACACATCTATGTAGCAAACTGGTTTTATTTAGCCTTCATTGTAACGGTTGCAGTTCTTCACATAATTAACGCATTAACAATTCCGCTTTCAGTAACATCAATTAAATCTGTGCCGGTTTGGGGTGGCGTGCAATCTGCTCTTATTCAATGGTGGTATGGTCATAATGCAGTTGGCTTTTTCTTAACTGCGGGCTTCTTAGGCATTATGTATTATTTCGTTCCTAAGCGTGCTGAAAGGCCAGTTTATTCTTATAGATTATCAATTGTGCATTTTTGGTCTTTAATATTTATTTATATTTGGGCAGGGCCTCACCATTTGCTTTATACATCTCTGCCAGATTGGGCGCAAACATTGGGAATGACATTCTCAATTATCCTCTGGATGCCTTCTTGGGGCGGTATGATTAACGGCGTTATGACTCTCTCAGGTGCTTGGAATAAACTTCGTGAAGATGCCGTTTTGAGATTTATGATTATCTCCCTCGCATTTTATGGAATGAGCACTTTTGAAGGGCCTTTAATGTCCATCAAAGCGGTTAATGCACTTTCTCACTACACAGATTGGACAATCGGGCATGTTCACAGCGGCGCACTAGGTTGGGTTGGGTTTATCACAATGGGTGCATTATATCATCTTGTGCCAGTTTTGTGGAATAAGAAAGGCCTATATTCTGATAAATTAGTCAACACTCACCTTTGGGTTGCGACAATTGGTATCGTTCTTTACATCACAGCAATGTGGGTTGCGGGCATTATGCAGGGCTTGATGTGGCGAAGCTATAACGAATATGGCTTGCTTGAATATTCTTTCGTTGAAACCGTTATGGCAATGCACCCTTATTATATAATCAGAGCTTTAGGTGGGTTACTCTATATCGCTGGTATGCTAATTATGGTTTACAATGTCTATAAAACCATAACTAGCAAAGAGCTTGAGGTTAGAGATTAAAATAACAACTTGTCACCCAGCACTTGTTGCGGGGTAATGGTTGGAAATAATAACAAAACAAATAAGAAAAAATGCTTTCAAAACACGAAAAATTAGAGAAAAACTCAATTCTACTTCTCATTTTTATAGTGATAGTAGTATCAATTGGCGGCTTGGTTGAAATTGTTCCATTATTCCGCCTTGAGGTAACTCACGAAAAGGTGGAAGGCGTTCGCCCTTACACTCCGCTTGAGCTTGCAGGTTATAATATCTATATCCGTGAAGGTTGTTACAACTGCCACAGCCAGCAAATCCGCCCAATTCGTGATGAAGTTGAAAGATACGGCCATTATTCCCTAGCAAGTGAAAGTAAATATGATCACCCATTCCAATGGGGTTCAAAAAGAACAGGGCCAGACCTAGCTCGTGTTGGCGGTAAATATTCTGATGAGTGGCAAGTTGAACACCTCACAAACCCTCGTGATTTAGTGCCTGAATCTATAATGCCAGCTTATGCTTTTATGCATGATAGAGGCGTTGATTTATCCGAAGTTGGCAAGCAAATGAAAGCCCTAAAACTTCTTGGCGTTCCGTATAGCGATGAAATGATTGAAAATGCTTATAATGATGCAATCAAGCAGGCTTCCGCTGAGGCTGACGCTTCAAGTTTAACTAGCGGTTATGGCACAAATATAAATGTTCGTGATTTTGATGGTAACCCTAATTTAGTTTCTGAGTTTGACGCATTAGTTGCTTACCTTCAAGCACTCGGCACATTCGCAGATTTGAAAAATTATAAGAAAGGGGAGTAATTTTGTTGATAGTAAAGCACCATAAACCATTAACTAACAGATATGTCCGAACAAGAAATTATAAATTATAAAATTTTCTCTTTGATATTTTTTGTCATAATTTTTGCGATTGCGGTTTTTTATGCTTTCAGGCCTAAAAATAAGAAGAAATTTGAAGAAATTGCTAAACTTCCTATGGAGGATAAATGAATAACGATAAGAAAAAAGAAATTGATAAACATTCTGGTGTTGAAACCACAGGTCATGAGTGGGACGGCTTAAAGGAGCTTAATAACCCAATGCCTCGTTGGTGGTTGATTGTATTTATAGTTACAATAGTTTGGGGTGTTGGCTATTGGATAGTTTATCCATCTTGGCCAACTATCAAAGATGCTACAATTGGAACCTTTGGCTGGACGCAATATAAAAAACTAGCTGACGAACAAAAAGAAATAACTGATAGAAAAAAGAAATATTTATCAAAAGTTGAAGAACTATCTTTAGAAGAAATCAGGAAATCTGATGAATTATTTCAATTTGCTAAAAATGCTGGTGAAATTATCTTCAAAGATAATTGTGCAACCTGCCACCAAACTGGTGGAGCAGGTGCATTGAACTATCCTAACTTAAATGATGATGATTGGCTTTGGGGTGGTTCATTTGATGCAATTTCTCACACAATAAAACATGGCGTTAGAATGTCTAATGATGGAGAAACTAGAGATTCCGCAATGCCTGCCTTTGGTAAAGATGGCGTTCTTGCAAGGGAAGATATTGAAAAAGTTGCAAATTATGTCCTTTCACTTTCTAAAATGAATAAAAATAAGAAAGCTGAATATCTTGCTCAAGGTGCTGAAATTTTTGAGTATAATTGTGCTTCCTGTCATGGCAATAAAGGTGAAGGCAATGCCGATTTTGGCGCTCCAAATATCTCTGATGCGATATGGCTCAAAATAAAAAATCCTAAGGAAGAGCTTCCGCAATATATTTATAATGCTAAAATGGGTAAAATGCCAAAATGGGAGGGAAGACTCACCGAAAGCCAAATTAAGCTTCTAACTATTTATGTTCACTCACTAGGTGGTGGAAAATAGTTTATGTTTGATAGTTGATTGTAGTTAGTTTTTCGCTGAATGTCACCCCGCATTTATTGCGGGGTTAATGGTTGAAAGCTCTTCTAAAACTAAGTTTTGTGGTTACTTTATGGTTTACCCCGCAATAAATGCGGGGTGACAATTGGTGTTTAGGATGTTAAAATCTATGATTAATGAACACTGCCTTTTTCAGCAGAAAAAATTATAGATTAGCCACAAAAATAAAATTTATTCAACTTTTAAGTTATCTGCATTTTTGCAGAGAATTTGATATAATATACTGAATACAAATATTAAATTGAACTTGAAAATCTCTGCATTTTTGCAGACACTCCAAAAACACTATGTATATTTTATACAAAATCAATACACCCAATAAATGACATCAACCATCACATATTTTGAGAAAAAGAAGAAAATTTATCCCCAAAGAGTTTGGGGAAGATATCGCAAAATAAAATGGGTGATAACAATTATCGCTTTAATTGTATATTACTTCGCCCCATGGCTTAGATGGGAAAGAGGACCACACGCCCCAGATCAGGCCATTCTTATAGATATGGCAAATCGCAGGGGTTATTTTTTTATGTTTGAGATATGGCCGCAAGAAGTTTACATACTCACTGGAATTTTAATCGTCGCAGCACTTGGACTTTTCTTTGTAACCTCAATGTTTGGGCGGGTTTGGTGCGGTTATTTCTGCTTTCAAACTATCTGGACGGATTTCTTCATCTGGGTTGAACGCATAGTGCAAGGCAACCGCAACGATAGAATGGCACTTGATAAACAAAAGCTTTTTCAAGATGGCAAAATCAACTTCAAGAAAATCTGGAAGAAAACTCTAACCCATATAATTTGGCTGTTAATTGGGCTTATGACGGGTGGTGCTTGGGTGTTTTATTTCAATGATGCCCCCACCCTTTTTGATCACATTATCCACCTTGATGTTCCCTTTGCTATATGGGGGTGGATACTCGCCCTCACTTTCTCAACCTATCTAATGGCTGGCTTTGCAAGAGAGCAAGTTTGCAATTTTATGTGTCCTTATGCTAGGTTTCAATCTGCAATGTTTGATAAAGATAGCCTTATCATCACTTATGATAAACAAAGGGGCGAGCCAAGAGGTAAATATAAGCAAGGCGATTCAATGGAAGGCAGGGGGCATTGTATTTCCTGCATGAAGTGCGTTAATGTCTGCCCCGCTGGAATTGATATCAGGGAAGGCTTACAGATGGAGTGCATCGCTTGTGGCTTGTGCGTTGATGCTTGCAACGAAACAATGGATATGATTAACCAACCACGCGGTTTAATCAGATATGACACTGAAAGAAATATGCAGAGAGCAAAACTAGGTATACCACCTAAATTCAGGTTTATTCGCCCTAGAACAATCATTTATTCAATCTTACTATCCTTTGTTTGTGGCTTAATTTTATATGCACTTCTTAATAGAAGCCTTCACGAAATTCATACTATTCACGATAGAAGCCCTTTATTTGTGCTACTTTCAGATGGCTCAATAAGAAATACTTACACAATAAAAATCCTCAATAAAACTCATTATGATAAATATTATAAATTGGAAATTGAAGGCTTGAAATATAAGTCTCTAAAAATACAATCCGCTTCTAAAATCAAGCCATCAAAAATAAAAGTTTTGGCTAATTCAGTTGCAGAATTTAGGGTTTTTGTTACTGCCAAAAAGCAACCTCAAAGCCGAAAAGATATTGATTTCAAAATCACAGAATTAAAATCAGGTTATCAAGACAAAAATACTTCAATCTCTATTAGCGATAGATATTAAACTTCGATTGTCATCCCCGCAACAAGTTCGGGGTTGACTAAAGAGAAACCAAAACCTACCCTAATAATCTAGGATATTAAACCCCCAACTCCCCTAATTAAAACTTCGCGGTAGTATCTTCAATTTTCCTATTATAGGAATCCCCTGCTCTTTTTCTAAGCGTTTCAGAGCGTGTTCGCCACATTGTCGCTTGATTTTCATCTTTGGGAACTCCCAAGCCATTTTCATATAAATAACCAATCATATATGCACCCCTTGAGCTTCCAAGCCTAGCAGCTTTTTGAAAATTATCCATTGCCTTTGTGTAATCCCTTTCAATATCCCCCGGTGCTTCAACATACATCATACCTAGTTTTTCATAAGCAAAAGCACTCTCCAAAGCGGCAGATTTTTCAAACCATTCTTTCGCACGCAAATAATCTTTACCAATGCCAGCCCCTTTGTAATACATCTCACCTATTGCATCGCCTGCCTTTTTATTTCCGTGATCCCAAGCCAACATAAAAAATTGAAATTTTGTATTTCCATTTGGAAGCGTTAAAGCAATATCAAAATAAATATTCGCAAGATAATCATTGGCTTGCTTGATAATATTTTCATCTTTAGAAGTTTTTTTAAGAAGCCTTAAATAATTTACCGCGACCTTCAAATCTTTCTCAACACCCCTACCAAAAAGGAAGATGGAAGCCAATTTTGCATAAGCATTCACATTTCCAGCTTGTGCAGCTAGTTGATAAAATTTAATCGCTTTTTGGGGGTTGTGATTATATAAATAACCAATTTCATAAAGCCTGCCAATTTCCATATAAGCCTTAGAATTTCTGGCTCTAACTGCTTTTTCTAAATAAATTTTTGCTGAGTCCGGCTCCATCTCTAGCCCTGAAATATTTTTATCCAAAATCATTAATCTTGAAAGCTGAAGCATCGCATCTGAATTGCCCAAATCCGCAGATAGCTTAAACCACTCCTTTGCTTGCTTATAATCTTGCTCAGTATTTATGCCACCTAAATACATCTGCCCAATAATAAACATATTTAATGCGTCATCATTTTGAATTGCCTCAGTTTTCTTGTCCTCAAAACTTGTTTTTGAAATTGGCTTAAAATCAGAATATTCATCAATCATTAGATTTTTATTAAACTCCTGCACCTCGGAATTCTCAGCCATTTGGGGGTCTGCCAATTGCTTTTCAGATTTTGGAATTCTTAGCTGCGCAAAAGAATTTTCTGCAATAAAAAAACAGCTAAAAATTATTATTTGAAAAATTTTATTCATTATTTTTTATATATTCAGCAATTTCAATCGCTCCATAAGTAATTATGGAATTAGCACCTGCCCTTTTGATGCTTAAAATAGATTCTAAAAGAATATTTTCAAATAATTCTTTATTTTCGCCTGCGAAATTTTTTAGCATCGCATATTCACCACTAACTTGATAAGCAAAAATTGGAATATTAAATCTATTTTTTAATTCTTTTATTATATCCAAATAAAAAATTGCTGGCTTGACCATTAGAATATCCGCTCCTTCCAAGCAATCAAGCTGAGCCTCTAAAATTGCTTCTCTGCAATTTGCAGGGTTCATTTGATAAGTTTTTTTATTAGCTTTTTTGAGGTTTTTATCGCTGCCTATAGCCTCTCTAAACGGCGTATAAAGGTTTGAAGCATATTTCGCCGTGTATGAAATTATTGGAATATTTGAAAAGCCATTTTCATCTAAAGCTCTACGAATTACTGCAACTCTGCCGTCCATCATATCTGAGGGCGAAATAATATCCGCACCTGCCTCCGCTAATAAAACCGCCTGCTTTGCGAGGATTTCACAAGTTAAATCATTATCAACTTCACCTTTTTTATTGAGCAACCCATCATGGCCAGAAATTGTATAAGGGTCTAAAGCTACATCAGCAATCACAAGGGTTTTAGGGGAAGTCTTTTTGCACTCCGCAATATATTTTAGAAGATAATTATTTTTACTTAATGCATGAGATGCATTTTCATCTTTATGCATTTGTTCTATATATGGAAATAGAATTACCGCGTTAACGCCAAGCCTTTCAGCTTTCTTAATTTGAGCTTTTAACTCTTTAAACCCAAGCCTATAAACATCAGGCAGAGATTTAATTTTTTCAGAAGCGGAATTTTTATCGCAAGTAAAAATAGGCAGAATTAAATCATCTACCGAAATTCTGGTTTCCTGCACAAGATTTCTAATCGCTTGGCTACTTCTTAATCTTCTAGGTTTTAACACTATTTCACTTCCTTAACTTTATCTAAATCAACACCTTCATATTTGCCTGTTAGAGTTTTTAAGAAAGCAGAAATAGCTTTAATTTCATCAGGCTTTAATTCAACACCAAGTTGATATTTACCCATTAATTTCACTGCCTCATCTAGTGTTTTCACATTACCATCATGGAAGTAAGGCGCAGTTAAATCAACATTTCTGAGCGATGGAACTTTGAAAGAATATTTATCCGCCTCATCTTTAGTAACGTTAAACCTGCCATAATCATTTGAAGTAATATTTCCTCTATCTTTGAAATATTCCTCGTTCATAGTTTGATATGAATTTCCGCCAAGATAAGTGCCATTATGGCAAGTTGTACAACCATAATCTTGGAAAAGTTGATAGCCTCTTTTCTCTTGAAAAGTAAGGGCATTTTTATTTCCTTTCAAGAATTTATCAAATTTTGAATCTGGTGTGATGAGCGTTTTTTCAAACTCAGCAATTGCATTTGCGATATTTTCTTTTGTAACTTTTCCAGCGTAAATTTTATCAAAAGATTTTTTATATTCTGCATTTGCAGAAACTTTTTTTACAACATTTTCCCATTTATCGCCCATTTCAACGGGGTTTTCAACAGGGCCTAAGGCTTGCTCCTCAAGGTTTTTGGCTCTGCCATCCCAAAACTGCACAAAATTATTAGCAGAATTATAAACACTTGGAGAATTCATCCCACCTTTCTGACCTTTTATACCCTTTGAAACCTGCAAATTATCAACCCCACCTTTATGCAACATATGGCAAGAAGCACAAGAAATTGTTCCATCAGCTGAAAGTAAAGTATCATGATAGAGTTTTTTACCAAGCTCAGCTTTTTCTTTATTATATTCAACCTTATTTGGAATTGGCTTAATTTCTGTATCATCTTGCGAATAAGCGGAAGTTACAACACACAGCGAACAAAATATTGATAAAAATAATTTTTTCATACCACTTACATTTTAATTTTAATTAATTTATAATCACATTATCAATCATATAAATATTTTCAATATGAATAAATTTTATAAAAAAAGTATTTTGTTTCCAATATTACTAATTTTAATTTCTTGTTCACCCTCACTACCCAAGAAACATTTTGCAACAGAAAATTTTATTTCAATAAGATACAACGCCTACGATGAAGTTCCAACATTAACAGCAGAAGCAATGGAAATGGCTTTAGAGCATTGTAAAAGTTATGGGAAATTCGCAAATTACAAAGGCGGAAATGCCAAAAATCCATTTAGTTCTGAAGAAATTCATCAGTTTGCTTGCGAAAACAAAAAATCCGATGACGCAAAATTGATTTCATCTCAGTTAGAAAGACCAAGCCACATATATATTTCAAAATAATATGCAAAAAATTTCAAAAAACATTCTTCGTAAAAAGCTTTTTGCAAGGCTTTCTGAGATGTATGCGAAGGAAGTTCCACTTTATGATAAGCTCCTTGAAACTAATCGCGATGTAAACAAAAAAATTTCACAAGAAAATAATCTCAAAATTTCTGATGAAGAACTTGAAAATTTAAGTGCGGAGAGGCACGGTGCAATTAGGCTCGGCAAGCCAGAAGAAATGCAATTAATGGCGAGATTTTTCAACTGCCTTGATATGCAACCTGTCAATTTTTATAATCTCGCAGATGCAGGTGCGAAAAGTCAACCAGTTATTTCAACCGCTTTTCGCCCCCTGAAAAATGCGGATCACAGAATATTTTGCTCCCTTTTAATGACGAATTATTTTGATCCTGAAACCCAAAAAGCTGTTGAAGAAAATTTGAAAGATAGAAAAATATTTTCTGATAATCTTGTAAAATTAATAGAAATTTCTGAAAAAGAAAATGAGCTTTCAGAAACCCAAGCAAATGAATTTTACTCTGAGGCAATCAATCTTTTTAGCTGGCGTGGCAAAGCAAAAAATTATGATTTATATAAACATTTAATTGCAAAAAAAGTGAATATTGCAGCCGATATTTCTTGTTTTCCAAATCCGCATCTAAACCACTTAACCCCCAATACCCTTGATATTGATGCACTTCAAGCAGAGATGATAAAACGCCTTGGCACAGAATATAGTGGGCTAAATCACAAGGGAATGAAAGATGTGATTGAAGGGCCTCCCGCACGGAAAGCCTTGATATTACTAAGGCAGACTTCCTATAAAGCACTTGATGAGCAAGTTGAATTTTCAAACCTAGACGGCAGTTCAAATATCGCAACTCACACTGCTCGTTTTGGTGAAATTGAGCAAAGGGGCGTTGCAGTTACCCCCAAAGGTAGAAAATTATATGATGAATGTCTTGCGGAAGCTGAAAAAATGCCTGCAAAACTAGCGAAAGAAAATTACTCTGAATATGTAAATGAATATGCAAAATGCTTTGCAAAAATCCCTGATAACCACGCAGAGCTTAAATCAGCAGGGCTTGCATATTATCGGAAAGATGGTAGCCCAATTAGATATGAAGATTTCCTGCCAGTTAGTGCAGCGGCAATTTTTGCCTCAAACCTCAATCAATATGGCACAAAATCTGAAGGTGAAAACAAACCAAAATACACCAAAGAACTTCTAGAATCTCTAATGGAAAAGAAAATTATTGAGAGCGATGAATTGTATAAAATGGAGTCAAATATATGAAAAAAATAGCAGTTTTAGGTTTAGGAAAAGTTGGAACTTTAGTTGCAGAGCTTACCAAGAAAGTTGGGTTTCAAGTTACTGGCTTTGATCGTGCAAAGCGAGATGATTTGCAATTTCAAACTAAGCCCCTTGATGTTTCAAACCAATCAGAAATCGCCAAAAATCTTAAAGGCTTTGATGCGATAGTTTCTTGCTTGCCTTATAATCTCAATAAGAAAGTTATTGATTTTGCAGTTGCAAATAAAATCCATTATTTTGATTTAACGGAAGATGTTCCAACTACAAATCACGCTATAAAACTTGCGAAAAATGCAAATTCAGTAGTTGCCCCGCAATGTGGCCTAGCCCCTGGATTTATTGGTATTGTAGGGGCATCACTTGCTAAAAACTTTTCTGAAATTCGTTCAATAGAACTTCGTGTTGGTGCATTACCGCAATCCCCAAAGGGTGATTTGGGCTATGCTTTTAATTGGTCAGCGGAAGGCGTTGTGAATGAATATCTCAATGATTGCCAAGTCATTCAAGATGGCGAAATCAAAAATGTTCCAGCGATGCAAGATAAAGAAAAAATCGTAATTGATGGCAAAATATTAGAAGCCTTTACAACTTCAGGCGGCCTTGGCACAATGTGCGAAACCTTCAAAGGCAAGGTTAAAAGCCTAAACTATAAAACTATGCGATACCCCGACCATATGAAATTGATGAAATTTTACTTTCACGAATTACTAATGAAGGAAAATCGCAAACTCGCTGGCGAAATTTTGGTCAATGCCAAACCGCCTGTAAATGATGATGTGGTTTATGTTCACGCCTCTGTTGAAGGTTATAAAAATAAATCGCAGAAGAAAGAATTATATCGTGATGAATTTGTGCGGGCTTATTATCCAAAATTTATTGCAGGCAAAGAATGGCGAGCAATCTCTTGGACAACCGCTTGCTCTATAGTTTCCGTGATAGAAATGGTTGCAAAAGGTAAACTTGCTAAAAAAGGCTTTATAAAACAAGAGGAAATTGACCTTCAAGAATTCTTAAAAACTAAGAGTGGGAGTTATTATAGTTAAGCAATATCAGTTAATTATTCAAAAATTGTCACCCCGTGCTTGTCACGGGGTTAACCATAAAAACAAGCTCTTAACTTGAGCCTTAGAAAAACTTTCAACCATTAACCCCGCAATAAATGCGGGGTGAAATTTAGTGGAAATCGGCATAAAGGCTATAAAATCTATAATTATAATCATCTTCTTATTTTCATTACAAAAAATAAATTTGCTGAAAATTCAATATATTATATAAGTTATTAAAACTTAAATATAGGCAGAAAATGAAGTTACTTTTAATTGAAGATGATAAAAATATCTGTAGCTTTATCAAAAAAGGCTTCAATGACTTTGGTCACAAAATTGATATTTGCGACAATGGCAAAACCGGCCTTGAAAAAGGAAAATCCGATAAATATGATGTTATAATCACTGATAGAATGTTGCCTGAGTTAGATGGGCTTTCTATAATCAAAAACCTTAGAGAAAATAATGTTTCCACCCCAATTTTGATACTTAGTGCATTGGGGGATATTGATGCAAAAGTTACTGGGCTTCGTGCTGGCGGCGATGATTATCTTGCAAAACCATTCTCTTTTGATGAGCTTCTGGCAAGGGTAGAAAGCCTTAATAGAAGAAATAATAATTTCACAAAAGAAAGGCAAACTAATCTAACACTTGATGATTTATCAGTTGATTTAATCTCAAGAAATGTAATTCGTGCTGGCAAAGCGATTGACTTACAAGCTAGAGAATTCAAGCTTCTTGAGTATCTTCTAAAAAATAAAGGGCAAATTGTTACAAGAACAATGCTTCTTGAAAATGTTTGGGAATATAATTTTGATCCACAAACAAATATAATTGATGTTCATATGAGCCGCCTTAGAAATAAGATAGACGCAGGCTTTGCAAAGCCTCTAATAAAAACTATTCGTGGCGTTGGCTTCAAAATTGATGATGAAATTGTCGCCTAATCGTGCCATATTCTAATAGAAAATATTATCACAGCTCCAGCTTCAAAATGGCGGTTTTGTTTACCATAATATTGGGGCTTTCCGCTATAATTCTTGGATATTTTATCTATAGTTATTCTAAAGGTGAATATATTTCAGAGGATAAAGTTGCGATAAGTGCAGAAATTTATAACCAAATTTTATGCCTTGGTGGTGTTAGTATTTTCCTAATGTTTTTAGTTGCAGTTATAAGTTTTTTCTTAAGCGTTTTCGTTGTTAATAGAATAAATATAATCGCTAAAACTGCCGGAAAAATTATGGTAACTGGCGATTTATCTGGCAGAATTTCTATTGATAATAAATGGGATGATTTAAGTAATCTCTCCTTTGTTCTTAATGAGATGCTTGAAACAATTGAAAACCTTGTAAGCGATGTGAAGCAAGTTTCTGATAATATTGCTCATGATTTAAGAACTCCATTAGCAAGGCTTAGAAACGATTTGGAGAATTTTAAGCTCACCACCGAAAACCCAAAACTCGCAAATAAATTAATTAAAGAAGCTGATAATTTACTTCAAACCTTCAACGCAATTTTAAGAATTAGTAACATTGAAAAGGGCAAAAGACTTAGTAATTTTGAGTTAACTAATTTAGAAAATTTAATCTATGATGTGATTGAACTTTACGAACCTATTGCACAAGAAAAAAGCATCAAAATAAACTCAAATTTACTGAGCATAAATTTTTTAGCTGATAAAGATTTGCTATTTCAAGCCCTTGCCAATATTATTGATAATTCCATAAAATTTACACCAGAAAATGGTGTTATTGGAATTAATCTTTCGCATGATAAAACTAATATTTATATCGCAATTTCTGATACTGGAATTGGTGTAAATGATTTTGAAAAAGAGAAAATATTTGATAGGTTTTACCGCACCGAAGCCAGCAGAACCTCTAAGGGAAACGGCCTCGGATTAAGCCTTGTTAAAGCAGTTATAAATTTGCATAAAGGCAAAATTTCTGTTGCGGATAATATTCCAAATGGACTAGTTACAAAAATTCAACTTCCTAAAAATTAACTATATGAAAATTGCGATAATTGGGGCTGGAATTTCCGGCTTGGGTGCTGGATACCTCTTAAATAAAAATGGTTATGACATCACTATTTTTGAAAAAAATGATTATATTGGTGGCCACAGCAGAACTATTGAACTTGATATTGACAGCGTAAAAACCCCTGTTGATACTGGTTTTATAGTTTTCAACTATAGAAATTATCCTAACCTAACTAAATTATTTGACGAGCTAAATGTAGCGGTTGAAAAAACCGATATGTCTTTTGGAGTTTCTATCGCGAATGGTTTTTTAGAATATGGAACGCCAAAGCCAAAAGCGATTTTCGCACAGAAAAAAAATTTTTTCCGCCTGCAATTTTATAAAATGCTTTACGATATTTTGAAGTTTAATCGCAAAGCAAAAAACTACTTAAACTCCAATTTATCACTTGGTGAATGCCTTTCTGAACTCAAACTTGGCAAATGGTTTAGAGATTATTATTTACTCGCAATGGGAGGTGCAATTTGGAGTACACCTATTTCAGCAATGCTAGATTATCCAGCTAAAAGCTTTATTAGGTTCTTTGAAAATCATGGCTTGCTAACCATTAATGATCAACCACAATGGTTCACAGTTACTGGCGGAAGCCGTGAATATGTAAAGAAATTAACTGCTGGTTTTTCTGATAAAATAAAAATTTCTTGCGGTGTTAAAAAAGTTATTCGTGGAGAAAAAATAAAAATTATTGATACTCAAAATAATGAATATATTTTTGATAAAGTAATTTTTGCCTGCCATTCTGATCAAGCTATTAAAATGCTTGAAAACCCAAGCGAAGATGAAGTAAATTTAATCGGTGCGATAAAATATCAACCTAATAAAATTATCGTTCATTCTGATGAAAATTTTATGCCTAAAAATAAAAACGCTTGGAGTAGCTGGGTTTATCTAAGCCAAGAAAAATGTGATAATGAAAAAAATGTTTCGCTTAGTTACTGGATGAACAGATTGCAAAACCTTAAAACTAAAACTCCAATTATTATTACTCTTAACTCAAAAATTAGGCCAGCAGAAAATAAAATTTATGATGAATATATTTTTGAACACCCAGTATTTGATGAAAAAGCCATACAAGCACAAGAGAAAATTGAGGAAATACAAGGGAAAAACAATAGCTATTATTGTGGTGCATACTTAAAATATGGCTTCCACGAAGATGGTTATTCCTCAGCGGTTAATGTTTGTAAGAAGATTATTAGATAGTGTCGTCAAATTATCTAAACCCTAGGTTTTTTGTATGCTTTAATTACTTCAACTGCAATATTATCTCCTTTTATTACAATATCTGCATCAGCAACTTTTTTATTATTTACGAGAACTGAAACGGAATCAGCTTTTTTCATAGGAAGCTCAATAATACTCCCCCTACTAAGCCTTAAAAATTGTGCAACGGGAATCCTAATCTTCCCAAGAAGAACTTGGCAATTAAGCATCAAATCTGAAAAACCTTTCAATTTTTGAGCAAGATTTTCTTCAGAATTATTTTCAGCTTGAGGATTTTCTGTATTATTTTCTGACATATGAATATATCTTATTTTACAGAATTTTTAACTCAAGAGAGATTTTTATTTCTGGGCATTATAACCATTTTTGGTGCTATAATGGGCAGTTTTGCAACTGCTTTAATTTATAGATTACCAAGAGATATAAATTGGGTTTCAAAAAGATCAGAATGCACAATTTGCAATCATAAACTTGGAGTTTTAGATTTAATCCCGATTTTTTCATATATAATAAGCCGTGGAAAATGCAGGTATTGCGGCACTAAATATGGCTTTACCTATTTTATTATTGAAGCATTAGTTGCGATAAGTTTTTTCATTTCTTTTTACTTTTTAACAATTCCTGAAGCTTTAATTACAGGCTTTCTCGCATTTGCAATAATCATTTTATCAGCAATTGATTTTGAACATTATATTATCCCAGATGAGGTTAATATTTTTATATTCGTTCTAGGTGCAATAAATTCATATGTAAATAATTTAGAAATTTCAGATTTTGCAATTAATTGCTTTACTTATTTGGGAATTTCTTTGTTGCTAAGATGGAGTGTTTTTTTATGGAAAAAGCGAGAGGGGCTTGGCTTAGGTGATGTTAAATTATTCCTTGCTAGCGGGGCTTTTTTGTCAATTGAATTACTTCCAATTTATCTATTTCTTTCTGGTTTTTCAGGGTTAATTCTCGCAATTTTCTGGCGATTATTTAAGAAATCTGAAATTTTTCCTTTTGGCCCTTGTCTATCATTTGCATTATTATTGTGTGTTATTTTTCCTCAAATTACAAATTGGTTAAATTATTTTTTAATACAAAATCTAAATTGATAAATAATTATTGCACTTCAGTATAAAAAAGTATTAATCTGTATTAATCTTTAATGAAAAAAAATTTGATGAAAAGATTATTAATAAATATCTTATTTGCCTCACTCCTCTTAACTTCTTGCAAGCATTTTGATAGAAACAAGGGCGATTATATTGACCCTTATCGCAAGTTGGACAGGGAAGATTATATGAAAATTACACGCCCTAAAAATGATAACGAAAAAGAAAAAAATTTACCGCCTTTATTATCGCCAACTCTAAAGTTACCTGATATTAAAAATCTAACAACCAGCCCTAAGAAATTTGAATTAGAAAATAACAAATTAGTTTCTGTTTCTGTTAATGAAAATGTTCCGTTAAAAGAAGTTCTGCTTGAAATATGCAGAAAAGCTGAGGTTGATGTTGAAATAGATCAAGATATTGATGGTAAAATTATATTTATCGCTCACGAAAAACCATTTTCTGAGGTTATTGAAAGAATCGCAAAAATGGCTGATTTGAACTATAAATTTGAGAATGGCGTTCTAAAAATCACTAAAGATTATCCTTTTGTAAGAACATATCGTTTTAATATGTTGGATATAACCAGAACCGCAAACTCAAATGTTAATGCAAGTATTTCAGTTGGTGGCAGTGGTGCAACTGGCGGTGCTAATGCATCAGTAAATAGTGGTTCATCTAACAATTTAACTATCACTGGCGGTGATGGTAATTTTTGGGGCAATTTAGAAATGGGTATTTTCCAAATACTCAATGTTTATGGCCAAGAAGTTCAAAGAGATGAAAAAGGTAAAAGAATACAACAACAAGCTGGAGCAGGCGGAATGCAGGGCGGTATGATGGGTGGTGGAATGCAGGGTGGTGGAATGCAAGGCGGTCAGGGTGGTGCAGGAGGAATGGGAATGAGTATGGCTGGAATGGTTGCTCCAAATGGTGCATCAATTCTTTCAGCTAATAGAAACGCAGGAATAGTTACAATTCTTGCAAATCAAAAACAACATGATGCTATAAAGGAATTTTTAGATAGCATTCACATTTCAATGACCTCCCAAGTTTTAATTGAAGCTAAAGTTGTAGAAGTAAGCCTTAAAGATGAATATTCATCAGGTATAAATTGGTCATTAGTTACAGCAGGGGGAAATTTTGTTGACGGAGGTACTCTAAACTTAAATTATAATGTAAGCAATGCTACATCTGATATATTTAAGTTTTCTGTTTTACCTTCTGAGTTATTTGGAAATGAGGGAAATACTCTACAAAACTCTGTAAATTTACTTCAGCTTTTTGGCGTTACAAGATCCCTTTCAAACCCTAGAATAAGCACCCTTAATAACCAAACTGCTGTTCTAAATTTTTCTAAGAACGAAGTTTACTTTACTGTTTCCCTTGGTGATCAACAAACAAATTCTGGCATTGGTGGCGTTGATAATAGAAATGTTTCAATTTCAAGTGAAATTAAAACTGTTCCAATCGGTATGATTCTTACAATCCAGCCTTCAATTGATCTGCAAAGAAATGAAATTACAATGCATGTTCGCCCTACCCTTACCAAAGTTTCTGATAGAGTTGATGACCCAAGTATAATTCTTATCAAAGATAGGCTAGATAGCTCAACAGCAATTAACTCTAGGATTCCAGTAGTTGAAGTGAAAGAGCTTGATACAGTTCTTCGCACTAAAAGTGGCGATGTCATGATGATTGGTGGCTTACTTGAAGATAAAGGCGAAAACACTGATCAAGGCGTTCCAGGTATTAGCTCAATTCCTCTATTTGGCAATGCTTTCAAAAGCGTAATTAAGAAGACTAACCTTACTGAAACTGTTATTTTAATCAAGCCAACTATAGTTCCAGGACAAGGCATTACCGTTGAAGATAGGGAATTTTATGATAAATTTGGTAAAACCAAAAGAAAATTTTTTAATGATGAGTAATTAAGATAGTTCTATTTTCTATTACCTAAAAACTAACGAACAAATACTAAATATTTCCGCATATGCACTTTATTGATGAAGCAAAAATATTTGTAAAAAGCGGTGATGGTGGAAATGGTTGTGTTGCCTTTAGAAGAGAGGCTAACGTTCCATTTGGTGGCCCCAATGGTGGCGATGGTGGCAGAGGCGGTGATATCATCATCAAAATTAATAAAGACTTAAACACACTTATTGATTATCGCTACACACAACATTTTAGGGCTAATAATGGCGAACATGGCAAAGGAAATATTAAAAATGGTAAAGATGGCAAGGATATCATCTTGAATGTCCCAATCGGAACGCAAATATTTATGGAAGATGGAAAAACCCTTCTAATGGATATTTTAGATGAATCTTTTGATGGGGTTTTCCTAAAAGGTGGTGATGGCGGTTTCGGAAATGTGCATTTCAAATCTTCAACTAATCGCGCACCAAGAAAAGCAACACCGGGTTGGAAAGGGCAGGAAATGTGGGTTTGGCTTAAGCTAAAATTAATTTCTGATGTTGGGCTTGTTGGGCTTCCAAACGCTGGAAAATCAACCTTTTTGGCAGCAACCACTCGTGCAAAACCAAAGATTGCTGATTATCCTTTCACAACGCTAAAACCGCAACTTGGCGTTTCTTATGTTGATAATAGAGAATTTGTAATATCTGATATTCCGGGTTTAATAGAAGGTGCTTCAGAAGGTCATGGTCTTGGACATCGCTTTTTGAAACATGTTGAAAGAAGCCGAGTTATCCTACATCTAGTTGATGGCACTGATGAAAACTTCCTAAAAAACTATACAATTATTAGAAATGAACTAAAAAATTATAGTGAAAATCTTGCGGAGAAAGAGGAAGTAGTTTGCATAAATAAAATTGATGCAATCCCTGAAAATGAAATTTCTAAAATGCAAAAATCTTTGCAAAGAAAATGCGGAAGTAAAGTTTTTGCAATATCTGGCATAACTGGAAAAGGCGTTATTGATGTTCAAAGGAAATTATTAGAAGTGGTTGATAAATATAAAGCTGTAATTGAAGAACAAAAACCAGTTGCTGAAGAATAAATTGCAAAATAACCTGATAAATAATTTTAATATTTACAATGCAAAGGTAATGCATAAAAGGTTTGCACCTAGGGTAAATAGCTTTGTCTATAATGTTTATTATTTAACAATTCCTTTAGATGAAATTGAAAATCTAAAAGATTTTCTGCCATATAATAAATTTGGTTTTTTAAGCTTTTATGATAAAGATCACGCTGAAAGAGATGGAAAACCCATCAAAAATTGGGTTATCAAAATTCTTAGCGAAAATAATATTGAGATAAAAAATCCAAAAATAATTTTAGTTACTCACCCAAGAATTCTCGGCTTTGTGTTTAATCCGGTGAGTTTTTTCTTGTGTTTTGATGAAGATGAAAAATTAAAATGTGTTATTTCTGAGGTAAATAATACCTTCGGTGAAACGCACTCATATATTTGCACCAAAGAAGATTTTTCTGAAATAAAGCCTGATGATTTTATCTCTGCCAAAAAACTTTTTTTCGTCTCACCTTTTTTTACAAGGGAGGGCTATTATAAATTTTGCTTTAAGATTATTGATGATAAAATTTCAATAATTATTGATTATTTTAATGATGAAAGCCAAGCAAATCTTATAACTTCTCTGAATGGAAAAATTATTCCACTAAATAAGAAAAACCTTAGAAAAACTATTATTTCAAACCCTCTTATTACCTTCAAAACTATTTTTTTGATTCACTACCAAGCTATAAAATTAATTTTTAAGGGTATAAAATATATTAGAAAACCCAAGCAGATTGAAGAAAAAATTAGTATGGCACAAGACTAACCCTTCCTTGCTAGAATCATATAATTTACAGATAAATCATCTGAGAGTTCAAATTTATCTTTGAATGGCTTGTAAGTTACACCTTTTGCTTCAAGAGGCTTGCAATTATTAGTTTCCAATAGATTATGAATTTCAGAAGGTTTTAAGAATTTATTCCAATCGTGAGTTCCTTTTGGCAACCAATTTAAGATATATTCCGCCCCGATTTTTGCAAAAGCGAGGGATTTCAAATTTCTATTTAGCGTCGCGATTAAAATCAAACCACCCTCTTTAACAAGGTTACAACTAGCTTGCATAAAAGATTCTACATCTGCCACATGCTCAATCACTTCCATATTAAGCACAACATCAAATTTGCGATTTTGGGCGGATAATTCTTCCGCAGAGGTACAGAGATACTCAATCTCAATCTCTTCTCTCTCCGCATAAAGTGAGGCAACTTGAATATTCTTTTCAGAAGCATCAATGCCCGTAACCTTCGCCCCAAGCCTTGCAAGAGGCACTGAAAGCAACCCACCACCGCAGCCGATATCTAATATGGTTAATGGTTGATGGTTGATGGTTGATGGTTTTTCAAAGATTACTTTAACAATATATTCTAGCCTAGTGGGGTTAAATTTGTGCAGAGGCTTAAATTTGCCGTTGGGATTCCACCATTCATCAGCTATACGAGAGAATTTCTCAATTTCTTGGGGGTTTATTGATTTCATAGAGAGATTGGGGGGTTAGGGCTAAGGGGTTAGATTTTGAAATATTGTCATCTTGAGCAAAGCGAAAGATCTAGATTCTTCGCTAACACTCAGAATGACAAACCCTAAGCCCAAATAACTAGTTAGCCGTAGATGACCCGAAAAAATTCCGTTACGGGTGCTTTCTTTCGAATCTGTCCGGGTTAGCGGGTTTTCCGTCCACCTACGACCAACTGGATAATTAAGCCAAATTGTAAATTATTCAATATAAATTGTTTTAATATATTTCACCACCCAAATCACCATTTTTTGAAGATGAAAAACCCAGCAAGAACAAGGAAAAGAAAGCCAAGCAGGTGATTCCACTTAATTTCCTGCCCCAGATAGTAAACTGAGAAAACCGCAAAAACAATCAGGGTAATAATTTCTTGTATGGTTTTGAGCTGAACTGCTGAAAAAACGCTAGAACCAAGCCTATTTGCAGGTACTTGCAAGCAATATTCAAAAAAAGCTATTGCCCAGCTTATAAAAATGACTAATAGGAGGGGGGCAGATTTATATTTCAAATGCCCATACCAAGCGAAAGTCATGAATATATTTGAGGCGACAAGAAGCAAAATTGTTGTTATTTGTATCGGCATAAATTTTAATTTTGGGGTTAGTAATGAATAATTTATTAGAAATAGCTTCTAAGTTATACAATAAAAGCAAAATTTATTCAGTAGATGATATCACGCTTTTAATTGCAGTTAGAATCCACGAATTCAATGAATATCTATTTGATAGAATTGAGCTTACAGCAGATTATTATGAACCTAAACCTCAAATTTTATTAGTAGATTTTGGATCAAATGACGATTATCAAATTAGATTAAAAAATTTATGTAAAAAAAAGGGAATAACATATCATTACATAGATGATAAAGGAGTTTTTTCCCCAAGTATTGCAAAAAATAGAGGATTTGAAAATATAAAAACAGATTTAGTGTTATTTAATGATGCAGATTGTTTTTTTGAAAAGGATGTATTTGCTCGCTTAGTAAAAGATGCTAACGCATTAGACTTACATAATAATAGAATGATGATGTTGAATTTTCCAGTTTACCATCTTAGCAAAAAATCAACTGATATTATTAATAATTACAATGATAATAGTAAAAAATCTCAAGAATTTATAAAAATAAAAACTCAGGCAACCTTAGATTTTTCAAATAAGCTTGTTGACTTTGTTGCACCTTATTCAAATATTTTTTTCTGCCATAAAACATTATTTGAAGTAGTTGGCGGTTATAATGAAAATTTTAGAGGACACGGCTCAGAAGATTTTGAGTTTTTAATTAGATATGCAATAATTTCTGATATATGGAAAAAACCAGAAAAAATTGATAAAGACTTTTATGGTCCACTCAAATCTTCTTTTTATAGCTTAAAAACCTACGAAGGCTTTAGACAACTTTTCTCGCTTATTTCTTTCCACGCTGAAATAAATGGGTATGCAACTTTTCACCTTCATCACGATAAACCAAATAATTTAGCTTGGGTAAAATCAAATGACTGGAAAAGATCTAAGTTCTATAAAGAACTTAACGAATATATAGAAAATAACGAAAAATTGCTTTCAATAGATTTTATTCATAAAGAAAAAAATATTATTTGTCTAATTGAACATTTTAATAACTGGAAATATTTTATTTTTCTAAGATCGCTTGGATATAAATTAATGCCGATTTATAAATATTCTCAGAACGAAGAAAACAGAGCCAAAAAACTTATAAAAGAAAACAAAATAGATTTTATTAGCATATTCAACCCCTACATGAAATCTCATAAAGATATAAGAAAAATTTTTGATTATGGAATCAGCCTTAAAATCAAACCTCTTGTAATTGAAAGAGGGGCGTTACCAAATACAATATATTATTCAAACACGGTAGCTTACAACGATAAAGATTACATAAATATTAACTTAGACAAGTATTCACCTAATTTACAAAATAGACAAATAATTCAAGAGTATATTGAAGAAATTAAAAAAGGAGAAGTAACACTTGAAAAAAACCCAAAGGCTAATGATGAAAATAGTAAAATAAATAAAATTCACAGCTTTGAAGGTAAGAAAATTTTTATTCCTCTTCAGTTGCATAATGATATGGCAGTTACATATTATAATTATGGCTACATAAAGTATGAAGAATTTACTAAAAAACTATTAGAATTTGCAAAGTTAAACGAGAATATTTTATTTTTAATTAAAAATCACCCCCTCACAAATCTTAAAATTAATGAGAAAGGAAAAAATATTATTATTGTAGATGATATTAATGTCCATAAGTTAATCGATATTTCAGATGCAACTTTATGTTATAATTCAGGCGTTGGGTTATTATCTGCAATACATAACAAGCCAGTTTATACTCTAGGAAACTCATTTTACTCAAAAGCTGGTTTAGCAAAAAGCATTAAGTCAATCGATGATATCAAGGATTTCTTAAAAAAAAGATACAAAATAGATAATTTATCAGAAAAAGTAATAAATTACTTGAACTGGATTATTACTGAAAAATATTCATTTTTTAGTGGAGTCGATGTAATAAAAAAATTCTCTGATAGAGCTGCTCACGATTATAGCGATATAAAATTACCAAGAATATCTTTTGATGGAAAGTCAGTAAACTTATATTCTAATTTATTATTGAATAATTCAAAAAATTCTTATTTCTGGGGAAGATTAAACCAGATTACAAACGAAGAACTTTTATCAATTTCTAAAAAGAAAATATTAAAAAATATCGCAGAAAATAATAAAGTAAGCAATACAAATGATGATAATAAGTTAAGTATTAGAAGAAGAAAATTGCGAAAGCTAATGAAGTCTCCGATTAAGTTTTTTAGAGATTCTAAACTAGTTAAACCAATATTAGGTAATCCGAAATGAAAGAAATTAATTTACACATAGGTGCTCATAAAACAGCTACCACTTTCATTCAAGAAACTTTAGAAAAAAATATTTCATTATTAGAAAATAAAAATATATTTTATTGTTCAAGACTTAAATATACCAAAAAGTTAAACTGGAATATTTTAAGAAGAATTGAAGGGGTAACTGGAAATTTACAAAAACTAGATTCAACCCAACTTAGAAAGGAATTAAAAAGTTTTGAAAATGAATATTTGTTAAAAAATAAGATAATTATTTCTGATGAAGAAATTTCAGGTTCACTAAACTTAAAAGTAACTAAATATCTTTACAATGATGTTGGTAAGTACCTCAATTTTATCAATACTGAGTTAAAGAATTATAAAATAAAAATATTTTTTTGTATTAGAAATTATGCAAGCTTTATTGAATCTGCCTATTTACAGCTTGTTAAGATGGGAGTTTCTTATAGCTTTAAGAGTTTTATTTCTAAAGAAGTCTTAGAAAATTTAAGCTGGTTAAGCATTTTGCAAAATATTTTAGACAGCTCAAAAAATGTAGAGCTTGTAGTATGGGATTATGAAAGCTTTAGTAGCGATGATAATTTTAAGAAAAAAATTATATCAAAAATAGCATTTAATATTGATCCTAAATCATTCTATTTAATACAAGACAAAAAAATAAATCCTTCATACTCAGAAGAAGCCCTAAAAATAGCTATAGCAGCAAATAGCATTTTATCAAAAAAAGAAGACAAGAATAAAGTTAGAGCCTTCTTAACCAAAAACTTTTCAACCAAGCAAGGCTATAATAAACCTAGCCTATTTTCCAATCAAGAATATGATCTACTTTCTTTAAGATATAAACAGGATATTGAGCAAATTAAGAGTATGAAAAATATAATATATTTGCAACCAAGTAATAATATTTTCCCTTTTTTTAATTAATGATAAAACATAAACTGGTTAAGGGAGAAGATTTAAGCTTATCGCAAACCAATCAACCATCAACTATCAACCATCAACCAATCAAGCCCCCCACCTAACCTCCCCCCGTAAACAGGGGGAGGAATATTTTCCAAAGACCATCAACCATCAACCATCAACCAACTACCTAACCAAATACTCGCCTTCCTTTAATCTATCAAAAACACCGGTTTGGGTTTGCATTCTTATCGGTAGAGATTGCATCTTGCCGTTCTTCTTCACCTTTGCGACCGCAAAATGCAAATGCGGTGAGCCACTATAGCCAGTATTGCCCGAAAAACCAATCATCTGCCCCTTCTGAACATAATCACCTATATTCACACTCGCACCGCCCCTTGCCAAGTGAGCGTAAATTCCGATAGTTCCATCTTCATGCTCAATGTGAACGAAATTAGATTTCTCCCTAAGCCTTGCATCAAGCCCACCATCTGCGTAATATTCCCGCACCTTCACCACCACCCCTTCACGAGCTGAGAAAACAGGAGTTCCGGTTGGCATTCTGAAATCGTAAGAAAAATAATTTTCTTCATCAGTGTGCGAAAACTTTCCACCATAACCTTGAATCATCTTAAAAGTTTTGCCCGGCTCAAACGGTAAAGCATAAACATAAGAATTATCGTGAATAGCATCAATAAACCCATCTGTAGCCTTGAAATTGAAGTTGAAGCTAGCTTCCTCACCATTTTGATTAACATAGATTTCAGCGATTTTTATATTTTCTTTACCTCGCAAAATAATTTTCTCTGGGCTTCTCACCATATATTTCAGCACAGAATTACTATTCCAAATCATCATTGAAATTGTTTTAGTGGTAGGCGATTTATTTGCTGCTTCAAAAACAATAATCTCTGGCGAGATAAAATATTTTATACAAATTTCCTTTCTGTCATCGCAAGATTCCTTAACCTCCTCAAACTTTTGCGAGGGTTGCTGTGCATCAATAAAATTAGGGTTCTTAGCCCTTTGATATAACTCACTTTGCGGATTATTATAATTATCTGTGCCGTAAGTATTGGCTGGTTTTGCTAAGTTTTCCTTAGTAAATTCATAATTATTAAACGGCTTAAAATTCTCCGTTTGATTAACTTGGCTATTACCATTCTCATCAACATTAATAACTTCAGGCTGGTTAGAATTTTGGCTTCCGAGCTTAATCTCAAAGGGGTTATCGGCTTGAATAATTTTTACTTGGTTGCCATCATTTTGCTTCTCAAGATTGATAATTTCACTTTTATCCTGAGCTTTCTCTGGGTTAGCACTTGGCCTTCTTCTATCATCAAAATTTGGCTCTCCGCCCAACCCGCCCGGGTTAAAATTCCCATCAATTCTAATGTTACTGATATTTGGGTTGCTTGAGGTTTGAGAATTCGCATCAAACGCAAATAAAATTAAAAATATTATAGTAAAATACATTTTCATATTTGCCAGATTTGTGTGTATGATATTATAAAAAAAGTATAAGATATAAATGAAGTTTATAAATACATATTCAAAACTAGGTAAGGATTTTTTTAGTAAAACTGAAATTGAAGCCTTTGAAAACCCCATTTTGATTGATTACAACACAGAGCTTGCCGAAGAATTAGGCTTAAACCTTAATGAAAATGAGGTAAAAGAATATTTCAGCGGGCAAAAATTATTTAGTGGCAGTGAAATTATTTCTTCAGTTTATGCAGGACATCAATTCGGCTCATTTGTGCCACAATTAGGTGATGGCAGAGCTCATTTACTTGGTGAAATTGACGCCAAAAATCATTCCTCATATGAAATTCAATTAAAAGGAAGTGGCAAAACCCCTTACTCAAGATTTGGTGATGGCAAAGCTGTTTTGCGTTCATCTATCAGGGAATATTTAGCCAGTGAAGCCCTTCATTATCTTGGAATTCCAACTACTAGAGCCTTATGTTTAATCGGCAGTGATGAAAATGTTATGCGTGAAGGCGTTGAAAAAGCTGCTATGGTAACGCGTGTTTCGCCAAGTTTTGTGCGGTTTGGGCATTTTGAATTTTTCACTCATAATAAGCAACCAGAAAATACTAGAATTTTAGCGGATTATATTATTGAAAAATTTTATCCAGATGCACTTTCATTTCAAAATAAATATGAAAAATTTTTCTATTTAGTGATGAATAAAACCGCAAAATTAATGGCAAAATGGCAGGCTTTTGGCTTCACTCACGGCGTTATGAATACTGATAATATGAGCATTCTTGGCATAAGTATTGATTATGGCCCTTATGGCTTTGTTGATGGCTTTGATTATGGCTATGTGCCAAACCATTCTGATCACACTGGGCGATATAGCTATATGAACCAACCGCAAATTGCACATTGGAATTTATTTGCACTCTCTTATGGTTTAGAGCCAGTGCTTCCGCTTAATCTTGCGAAGGAAATTTTGAGTTTATATTCTGATATTTTCTCTAGGGAATATATTGATATTATGCGTCAAAAACTTGGGTTAAAACAGAAAAAACCTGAGGATTTACAACTCATTCAAGGCTTGATGCAATTACTTAATGATTTTGAAGTTGATTACACAATTTTCTTTAGACATTTATGTGAGCTTAAAATCAATGAAATAAATTCCAACCTTCATAAAATGTTTAAGAAGCCAGAATATTTTATAGAGTGGGAAGAAAAATATAAAAAGCGTATAATGCTTGAAAACTGGGCGGATTATAACAAAAACCCCTCTAAGCTTGAAAAAGAAAGAGAATTAGAAATGAAGAAAATCAACCCTAAGTTTATTTTACGAAATTACCTTGCGGAAACTGCAATCAGACAAGCAACATACGCGGAAGATTATTCTGAGGTTAAAAAACTAAGGCAAATCCTAAAAAAACCATTTGATGAACAAGCGGAGTTTGAAGTTTATGCTGCCCCACCGCCTGATTGGTCAAAGGATATTTGCATTTCGTGTAGTAGTTAGGGGTAAATCTTATGACTAATTTTAAGGAACAAATTTTGAAAATAAACCCTTCGCTTAAAGTAATTTCAGCGGAAGAAAACTCTATTGAAAAATATATCAATATTGAAAGGGGTGAGTCTGCAAAGCCTTTATTTGCAACAATTCCAAGCAACAAAGATGAATTACAATCTGCAATAAAAATTCTCAATCAGCTTAAAATTTCAGCAGTTATTTTTGCTGGAAATACTGGTTTAGTCTCATCTCAAAGGGCGTTAAATGAAGCCGTTTTAGATATGAATAATTTTGATAGATTAATTTCTATCAATCTACAAAATTGTGAAACTCTTAACTTTTCAGCCTTAAATGATATTAAATTGCCGATAAAAAAAGCGGAGATTTGGCGAGGAGAATTAGAAAATTTTATC
>JANRLM010000002.1 GCA_033762595.1 Rickettsiales bacterium | reverse complement strand
ATTTTATAATGCTAATTTTTATTGTGTTAATGTTCAAATGGACTGGAATGGTTGGTGCAGTGCGTGCGGAGGTTTTGAAAGTGCGAAATTTTGAATATGTTACAGCTGCAAAGGCTCTAGGGGTTAAAACGCCAAGGCTGATTTTCACTCATATTTTGCCAAATTCGCTTGTTACAACAGTTACAAAAATGCCTTTTGTGGTTAGTGCAGCAATTACAACCCTTACATCGCTTGATTTTCTAGGGTTTGGCTTGCCGGCCGAATATCCATCACTTGGTGAAATTCTCTCACAAGCTAAACAAAATCTGCAAGCCCCTTGGCTTGGAATTACTGGCTTTGTGATTGTATCTGTAATGCTTTCCCTGCTTGTGTTTACTGGTGAAGCCGCCCGCGATGCCCTCGCCCCAAACAAAGTTTTTAGAAAGTAGATTTACTTGAAATTCAAACAAAGCCCTTGCCATAAAATGCAAAATAAGGCATAATTTCTATGATGTGGCGTAAAGTATAAATTATGGAAGTTTCTCAAGAATTTAGAATAAAAATAAGTGATGGTGGCAGGCTTGTTATTCCATCTCTTTACAGAAAAATGCTAGATATAAAATCGGGTGATGAGCTGATTGCCTCAATCCAAGATGGTGAATTGCGTTTCTTCAAACAAAAAGAAGCACTAAAAAAAATACGAGAAAAGGTTAAAAGAAAAGTTAAAAATCATACCGCTGATTTTCTCACTTTTCGTAACAAAGATAGCAACTAATGAAAAAATTTGTTTTAGATGCATCTGCCTTGATTGCTAGTATTTATCAGGAAAAAGGCCATGATATTGTAGATGAGTATTTATCCTCTGCGGTAATTTCTGTGGTTAATTTAACTGAAGTTGTTGCATATCTTATCAAGCAAGAAAATAATATACAAGAAATTCAGGGTTTAATTAAAGATCTAAATCTAGAAATTATTGATTTTGATGAAGTTCAAGCCTTCAAATGTGCTGAATTAATCAAAAAAACTTCAAAGTTTGGTTTATCACTAGGTGATAGGGCGTGTATTTCGCTTGGAATATCAAAAAAATTGCCTATTTTAACCGCTGATAAAATTTGGAAAAATTTAGATTTAGAAGCAAAAATTATTTTGATAAGATGAAACAATTACCTGAAAAATACGAAGATAAAATTATTGAAAAAAAACTCCAAGATTTTTGGCTTGCAAGTGGGGTTTATAATTGGGTAGATAATTCTATCAACCATCAACCATCAACTAACAACTTCGTCATCGATACCCCGCCACCCACAATTTCGGGTAGCCTACATATGGGGCATATTTTCAGCTATACACAAACGGATTTTATCGCACGCTATAAGCGTATGCGTGGGTTTAATGTGTTCTACCCGATGGGGTTTGATGATAATGGCTTGCCAACTGAACGCCTTGTTGAGAAGGAACGCAAAACTAAAGCTCACCTTCACCCTCGCGAGAAATTTATTGAGATGTGCAATGAAGTTGTTGAAAAATATCGCGTTGAGTTTCGTGATTTATTCCGTGCGATTGCTCTTAGCGTTGATTGGAATCAGGAATATCATACAATCTCTGATGAGGTGATGAAACTTTCGCAAATGTCCTTCCTTGATTTATATAATAAAAATCAGGCATACCGTGCGCTTGAGCCAATGTTTTGGGATCCTGTAGACCAAACCGCCATCGCCCAAGCCGAAATTGAGGAGAAGGAATTAGATAGCTTTGAGAATTACATTTGGTTTGGTTTGCGTGTTAAAGAAGGCGAAAATAAAGGTAAGTTTGTAAAAATAAGGAAATCTGCCACCCACCTAACCTCCCCCCGTAAACAGGGTGAGGAACAGGGAGAAAATCTCCCCCTGCTTGCGGGGGGAGAAGGGGCGGAAGCCCCAGAGGGGGGCATTTATGATGTTACCTATTGCGATCAATCTGATCCAGAATGGTATAAGGGAATTGAGGTGATGACAACCCGCCCAGAGTTGCTTCCAGCTTGCGTTGCGTTCATGTATCACCCTGAAGATACTCGTGCAGAAATTCTCAAAAATTGCGAAGCGATAACACCTTTATTTCAAGTTATTGTTCCAACTCAAGAAGATGAAGCTGTGCAGAAAGATAAAGGCACTGGCGTTGTTATGTGCTGCACCTTCGGCGATGAACAAGATGTTAGATGGTGGAAAAAACATAAGTTAAACTTAAGAATTGTTTTAGATAAATTTGG
>JANRLM010000001.1 GCA_033762595.1 Rickettsiales bacterium | reverse complement strand
GGATATTGGCGTTACTATGCTTGATATTGGTGCGGGTAATACTTCAATTGCTATATTTTCTGAGGGGTATCCGGTTTATTTTAGCTCGGTTCCTGTTGGTGGGCTTCATATTACGCGAGATATTGCACTTGGGCTTTCCTTGAGTGTGCCTTATGCTGAAAGATTAAAGGTTATTCACGGCTCAGCAATTTCAACCGATAGCGACGATTTGGATAGAATTGAGTTAAATGAAGAAGAAAGTAATTCTAATCATAAAACTATTACAAAAGCGGAGCTTACCTCAATTATTAAGCCAAGAGTTGAAGAAATTTTAGAGCTTGCAAAAAGTAATTTAGAAAAGAGCGGTTTATACGGCGTTGCGGGAAATAAAATAGTTATAACTGGCGGTTCTTCTCAACTACAAGGCATGAGGGAAATTGCAAGCTATGTTTTTAATAAGCACACTAGAATCGGCAGACCAACTGAACTTCATAGTATGCCAGAATCTGCGAAAGGCCCAGCTTTCTCAACGGCGGTAGGAATGCTAATTTATGCGGCAAGCCAAAAAGATAAAACCGAAACCAAGCCAAAATTTAATCCGCTTGAAATGGTTTCTCAAAGCCCAAGAAAATTCAATAAAGTGAACCAATTGGTTGAATGGTTTAAGCGTAATTTTTAACCCTTCATAATTCATAAAATTGCTATATAAGCGTCTATAAAACAATCCCAAAAATATGAAGCTGAATTTTTTACCTGCCGAAAAAGCTTTTACGCATCTGCCAGAAGAAATAGTTGGCAAGCCAGAAAAGGCTGATGTTATAATTATTCCATTCGGTTTAGAAAACTCTGTTAGCTATGGAGGTGGCACATCTAAAGGCCCACAAGCGATGATAGATGCTTCATCTGAGCTTGAATTTTTTGATGAAGATTTATGGTGTGAGCCTATCAGGAATTTTGGCATTGCTACGCTAAAAGCGGAAGTGATAAACAAAAATCTTGATAAAGCCATTGATCAGTTAGAAAATATTGTTGAGGAAGTTCTTAAATTAAAAAAATTTCCCTTTACATTTGGTGGTGAGCATTCAATTACGGCTGGCACTATCCGCCCTTTTGCTCGCAGATATAAAAACCTTGCAGTTCTACATTTTGATGCACATGCAGATTTGCGAGATGGCTATCTGGGTGTTAAATATTCTCACGCCGCTGCACTTCGCAGGGTTTTAGATCACAAACAAGTTACAACGCTTATTTCTTGCGGAATTAGAAATATCTCCGCTGAGGAAATTCCGTTTTATGAAAAAGAATCAAAAATGGGCAGAATTACTATCCATTGGGGCAAAGATAGAACCAAGTGGGATTACGATAAAATCGTTGCACCACTTAAAGGGCGTGATGTTTATTTAACCTTTGATGTTGATGGTTTTGACGCTTCTCTTATGCCAGCAACCGGCACGCCAGAACCAGGTGGAATTTTATGGGAAGATGCTATGCAAATTATCAAAAGAGCTGCAAAAATTTCTAACATTGTGGGGGCTGATATTAATGAGCTTGCACCTATAAAAAACTGGCACGCATCTGATTTTTTAGCAGCTAAACTCGCTTACAAAATTTTGAGCTTTAAGTTTTGCAAAGATAGGATAAAATTGTAAAAATTTTAACAACTAAAAAGCGTGATTTTTGAATTTACAAGACTCGGCTCTTATGTAAAAATTTGTGCAGTTGATGAAGAAACTGGCTTAGAAGCTGTTGTTACCTGCCCCGCAAATATCTCTCAATCTGAAATGGAGCAACACGCAATTAATCGTATGAAATATCTAAAAGAAAAGAATAAAAAATAATATAGTAAAATGCTTTTAATATATTATAACAAAAATTCTTTCAATCTTTTATCAAAAACTTCTCTTAAATCATAAGGTAATTCGCCAACTTTGGTGTTGATAAGATTTTTATCAATGCAGATTATTTTTTGCACCCTTAAAAAACATTTAGTGGGCAGGCCCATCTCAAAATAATCATTTAAGGCGATATCTAAATTATATTTGGGGCTAAAATTAGCAGTTATCAAACAAGCCTGAATGTATGAAAAATTCTCACTTTCATCTAAAATTAACATTGCTGGCCTTTCAAATTTTTCTTCATCAGAATGGCTTATACTAACTTTTATAATGTCAAATTTTTTAAGCATAATAAAGTATATATACTACCAATTTGAAAAAGCAGATTTATCTTTTGTAGAAAGCCAATCTTCTGAAAGAGAATTTTTCTGTAAATTTTCAGACAATTTATCATTGCCAGTATATTTTTTAATTGTTGCAGTTTTTGCAGTTTTATTTAATTCAAAAATAACTTTGTCGCCTGCCTTTAAGCCTAGAAGATTCCTAGCTTCCAGAGGAATTGTAGCTTGATATTTTGATGTAACTGATGTTACTAACATCGTTGATAATTCTATAAATTTATGATATATTAAGGCTTTAATTGCCTTAACCTCAATGAAATTTTCTCAAAAAATCTTTTTCTCAGCTTTTTTAACTTTTGTAGGTTTTATTTTTGTAACTTCTGCATCAGCTCAGCTTCGAATTAGTGATAAAATAATTGAAGCAGAAAAATATAAAAAACTACAAGAAAACCAACAATCTCAAACGGCAAATAAGATTCAAAATATCAATATAAATAATATAAAAGTTGATAGTGCTTATGAAAAAAAGATGCTTCTTCTTAGAAAAAAAATAAATGAAGAACTTGAAAAAACTACTGACCCAAAAAAAGAAAAAGATTTAATTCTAAAGTTAAAAGAAATTGATAATTCTTATTATAACCCGAAATTTAGAACTGAACTCATTAGAAAGAAATATCCGGGTTATGCCGCAAGAATTGATGCTTATTCTCGCCTTAGTGAAAAACAGAAACAAGAGCAGTTAATTAGAGCAGAACTTGAAAATATTAAGGCGAGCCCAGAGATAATCGGTGGCATTGCAACTCGTTGGGATAATCTGCCAGACTGGGAAAAACAATATCACTGCAAGCAATCGGTAAAAGAATGCTTTGCAAATGAGCTAAAAAAATGCAGATTTGTGCTGGATAGATGCTATGAATTTACAGATAAACAAACCTTCAAAAAAGTTAGAATGATGTTTGTTCCTCAACGCTAAAGATGATTTTAAGATGCAAGAAGAAAATGATTTAATGTTAAAAACTGCTTGGAAAAATGCTTCCACAAGGTTGCGATCTGCGGGAATTAATACACCACTTTTAGATGCAAGAGTTTTATTGCAGAATGTTCTGAATATTAGATATGAAGAATTGCTGATTTCCGCCTCAAGAATTTTAACCGAAGAAGAAAGAAAAAAATTTGAAAATTTACTCCTAAGAAGACTAAGGAGAGAGCCAGTTGCAAAAATTATTGAAGAAAAAGAATTTTGGGGGGCAAAATTCAAAACAAATTTTGATACTCTTGATCCCCGCCCAGAAACTGAAACTATCATTGAGGCTATCTTAAAAAATTATAAAGATAAAAATAGAAAATTGAAAATTTTGGATCTCGGCACAGGCTCAGGCTGTATAATAATTTCACTACTTAGAGAATTCCATAATGCAACCGGTTTAGGTGTTGATGTTTCTCTTTCAGCGTTGCAAGTTGCAAGAGAAAACGCTGAGAATCTGCAAGTATCAGAAAGGCTTGATTTCGTGCAATCTAATTGGTTTGATTCTGTTAATGACAAGTTTGATATTATCGTTTCAAATCCGCCTTATATTAAGAATGATTCTATTAATCACTTACAGGCGGAAGTCTCTTTATTTGAGCCAAAACTCGCGCTTGAAGGCGGTGAAGATGGGCTTGATGCTTATCGTAAAATAATCGCTCAGGTTGAAAACCACCTTGGAATTCATGGCAGATGTTTCTTTGAAATAGGCAAATGGCAAGAGGAACAAGTGGCGGAAATTATCCAGCAAAATGGCTTTACAATAAATGAAGCTTGGGAAGATTTAGCCGGAATTCCAAGGGTTATATCATTCAGTAAAAAGAATTTGAAAATTGTTAAGTAGAGAAATTAATCAATTAAACACAACGCTTTTATTGCCGTTTATGATAACGCGATGTTCCAAATGCCATTTTACAGCACGGAATAGCACCCTATTTTCAATATCCTGACCTGCTAATTTCAAATCTTCCGCTTTGTAACTATGGTTCACACGAGTTACTTCCTGCTCAATAATTGGCCCTTCATCAAGGTTTTCAGTTGCATAATGGGCGGTTGCGCCAATTAATTTTACGCCCCTATCAAACGCTTGGTGATAAGGTTTTGCACCCTTGAAACTAGGCAAAAATGAATGATGAATATTTATAATTTTGCCATAAGATTTTTTACAAAAATCATCTGATAAAATCTGCATATATCTTGCTAAAATCAGTAAATCTGAATTAGTTTTTTTGAATAATTCAAATAATTTTTTTTCCTGCAAATTTTTATCCTTACCAATAGGTAAATAATAAAATTTTTTGTTGAATCTTTTTGCCCAAATTTCTAAATCTTTATGGTTGGAAACCACGCCAACAATTTCCGCATTCAAAACGCCAATCTCATTTTTATGAAGTAAATCAACCAAGCAATGACTTGCCTTTGATACGGCAATTAAAATTTTTGGCCTCTCAGATTTATCAAAAACAACAAACTCCATCGCAAAATTTTTTGCAACTTCTTCTTCAAATTTTTTCTGAAGAATTTCAATTTTTAATGGGCAGGTAAATTCTGCTCTTAAGAAAAATTTTCCAGTAGATTCATCACCAAATTGTGCAGATTCTAAAATAAAGCCGTTATTTTTCAACAAAAAACCAGAAACACTAGCAACTATGCCCTTTTTATCAGCACAGGAGAGTTTTAATATATAGGTTTTTTCTGATAATTTTTTCATATTTTTCTTGTTTGTTTTTTTAACCAAGATTTTTCATTTTTATCTAGGTAAGGCGAGATTTCTGAATAAACTTCTTCGTGATAATTATTTAACCAAGAAATTTCTTCTCTGTTTAGTAATTCTTTTTTTATCAATTTCAAATCTATTGGTGCTTTTGTTAGTGTTTCAAAACCTAAAAATTCATTATTTATCTTTTTTACATAAACAAGGCTTTCAATTCTGATGCCGTAAGCATTTTTTTTATAAAAACCGGGTTCATTTGAAACAACCATATTTTCAACAAAAGCGGCTTTATAATGCTTTGAAATTCCGTGAGGACCTTCGTGAACATTAAGGCAGAAGCCAACGCCGTGACCAGTTCCGTGCTTATAATCTTTGAAGTTACGCCATAAATTTATACGCGCCAAAACATCAATCTGAGAGCCATTAGTGCCGTTTGGGAAAATCGCACTGGCAATATTAATATGCCCTTTCAAAACAAGTGTAAAATTTTCTTTCTGCTCATTAGTAACATCACCTAAAGCGATTGT